>JAFTYN010000119.1 GCA_017461465.1 Bacilli bacterium | reverse complement strand
GATTAGTAGCAGCTTTATTTTGGCCTTTGCCACCGAAATATTCTGCCACTTTTCTTTCAGAAACCCCATCCTTAGTTCTTATATTAGATACTTCTACTCTATCCAGTGAAATCATAATGACAAAATCAATATCATATTTATTTTCTCTCAAATATTCCGCAAGTTCATTTCTATATTCATAATTAATAAATATAATACCAGCCTTCAAATCTAAAATATTCTTATAATAGATTTTATCTAAATATTCTTCTACTGCTTCTGATATTTCTATTTTTTTATTATCGATTAACATTCTTTCTATTTCGTTATATTCAAAAGTTTGTTCTTTTAATAATTTTTCATAAATAAATTTTATATACCCATTAATTCCTATAGCATCAAATAAAATAGCAAGTTCTCTTGATTTTTCATTATTATAAATATTTTTCCATTCCCAAGTATCATGCTGCCTTGTTAATTCAACAAATTCATCTATAGCATCATTTCTAACTAAATAATTATTATTTAATAAATATTCATAAAATAAGCTTGTTGCGCAGCATAAACCATGATCATTTTTTAATTTTACTTGAACAAAAGAAAATCTTGTATATTTTTCATCTTCATATGTTTTATGATGATCTATTATTTGAAATTTACCTTTTAATTTTTCATCTTCATCTATTTGTTTTAAGTTTTCTTCTCCTAAACATAAATCAGTTATAAAAATTTTGTCATATTCATATATCTTTTTATTTTTAAAATATTCTTCTACTTTTTTCTTTAAGTCAAATGTTTCACATAAAACATAATCAACACTATCAAAGGCTAGTTTAGCAAGTATTGCATTTCCCATACCATCAATATCATTCTTGTGTGTAAATAATAAAACTTTCATAAATTCACCTACTATTTTAACTTTCTATTTTATTTACTATAGAAAACATATGCATGTCATGATAGCCATCTTTTAAAATAAGGTAATTTCTTAATATTCCTTCATGCTTCATATTACATTTTTCCATTACTTTTTTTGATGCTATATTAGAAACTGCACATCCACCTTGAAATCTATTTACATTTATTTCGTTTAAACAAAAATCTTTTACTATATTTAAAGCTTCTGTCATATATCCTTTATTTGTATACCTATTATCAATTGTATAATTAAATTCAACTGTTTCGTTTATTTCTTCAACTTTTAAATTAATAGAACCTATAATTTCTTTTGTTTCTTTTAAAGTAATAACCCAGTTATAATAATCTAATTTTTCATATTTTTCTTTTATTCCTTTTAGAGATTCTTTTTCTTCTTCTAGTGTTCTTTCTTTTTTATTAGCATAATATAAAAATTCTGGTTGATTTATAAACCCGTTGTATATTTCTTCCGCATCACTTTCTTCTATTTGTCTTAAAATTAATCTTTCAGTAATTAGTTTTTTTGTCCCTAAATGTTTCATATTACCTCCTAGATAAAGTCATCTTTATTTTGAAGAATCATTCCGCTTCCTAATCCAGCTTCTTCTCTTTTTACAAAGCCAAATTTTTCATAAAACCCTTCCTTACCAGCAGAAGCTCCTAAATATGTTCTAACTGAAGGATTTTCAGTTTTTATTTCTTTTACTTTTTCAAGAAGTTTATTCATAATCATTGAACCTATTCCTTGAGACTGAAAACTTGGCACTACCATTACATCATGAATATATATAAAACATATTCCATCTCCTATTAATCTACCAAATCCAATTACTTTATCTTCATCATAAATAGAAATAGAGTACAAAGTATTATCAAGTGCTTTTTTAGAACATTCATAACTGTAGGCTCCCCAGCCTACTTCCTCATATAAGTAATTAAATTCATTTACATCTTTATTGTTTTCTTTAATTTTAATCATAAAGCCTCCTTATGTTATTTCCAAATATTTAGATTAAGTAGTATCATACTTTTTAAATAAAATTTAAGTGTTTGACCTTTATAAACATCATGATACATTTTTAAATTGAGATTGACTACTTTAATATCATTAATCTTTTTATAATATTCTAATGCTCTTTTATTCTTTAATTGAATTTCTTTAGGGAATCTATCTTTTAATTCATTTAATGCTTGAAATTTTTCTATCTGTTCATCAAGTATTTTTTTTCTAATTTCTTTTTTACTAAGCACTTTTTCATTTTTTCCACCGTATCCTACACAATTATTATCATGTTGTCTATATAAAATATCTTTTCTATCAATATAAGCTATTTTTCCATAAGAAGCAGAAATAAGCCCCATCCAATAATCATGAATAACAAATTTGGTATTTTCTGGCATTGGTATTATTTTATCTATCATACTTTTTCTTCCTATAATAGTGCATCCTGCTATAGAATTATGAAGATAATAAGTATCGTACTTTTGCTCTTTCTTAACTCTTTCTGTTAGACCACAATACTGTAAAAAAGACTCTTTTATTACATCCAATTTTTCATCTACTACTACTAAATCCGAAAAAGCTAAATCACTATTAGTCTCAATCAAAGTTTCAAGTGATTTTTTTACTTTATCAGGCAACCATACATCATCTTGATCAGAGAACATATAATATTCATTTTCAACTTTTGAAAGTAAAAACTCAAAATTTTTTACATAACCCAAATTTTTTTCTTGTTTGTAAATTTTAATTCTTTTATCTTTTTTTGCGTATTTACTTAAAATTTCTCTAGTACTATCTTTAGAGCAATCATCTGATATTAGTAATCTAAAGTCTTTATATGTTTGATTTAAAATACTTTCTATTTGCTCTTTTAGATATTTTTCACCATTATATGTAGCCATTAATATATCAATATATTTCTTTTTCATATTTACCTCTTTATTTTAACTTCTTCCTGCTTACTATTTTCATTTTTAATTTTATCTACAACTGATCTAAAATAATTATCAAAATCATCATTATATATTTTTGAATACTGATATCTATATTGAATAAAATTAAATGCCTCTTCTAATAAAGAATCACCGGCTATATTTAATATATTTATAATATCAGTCAAGTTACCTTCAATAATTCTTTTACCATGTTTAACATATAAATCGTATATTATCAAAGTATATCTATCTACTATTTCTTCTTTATCTAAGTATTCTAAATCTACAGTTTCAAATTCAAATGATGGGATATCTATATTTTCGCCATTTTCTAATGATTTAGATAGTCTAATTAATTCTTCTTTTGAAGTTATATTATATGCAACATTATTTATTTCGATAATAATATCAAATTCATCATTTAACAAATTATTTTTATAAATATTAGCATTAAATTTCTTACTTAGCTTTATCAGTTCTAGATTAATTTCTCTATCTTCAAATCTACGAATAACTTTAATTGGAATTGCTTCTTTTTTATCTTGAGACATCAAGTAAACAATTCTATGTCTACCATTTTCAATTCTTATTAAATCACCATATTTTTTTATAGACATATCTTTGTTTTTTCTTATTTGCTCAATATTAGCTTCATAACTTTTAAATAAAGGATTAGTAAATTGATCCGAATTACCATATCTATCATCACTATACAAAATATTTAAGTCTTCTTCTATATCACCTGTTAAATTATATCCTATATAAGTATCACTACTACTTATTTCAAATAATTCTGGTCTTATATAACAAAAGCCTACTTCTTTAAATCTTTCTGCTTTAGCACATTTTTCTTCTAACTTTAATAATTTTGTATCTCTTTCAATATTTAAATTACAAATTTCTTCTATTTTGGAATAAGAAGGAAGTATTATACCTTTAACATCTGCTATTCTAATATCATCATCTAATATTTCATAAATAAAATCTTTTTTAGGTGTAGATAATTTATAAAATAATCCTTTTGTTTTTTCTAAATAGTTTCTATATAGTTCGTCTAAATTTTCTATTTTGTCTATTTCTTCTAAAATCATTCCCATTGTTAATTCTTCATTTATAAAGTCTTTATAAATGAATGCAAATTTTATTATGTCATTTAAAATTTTAACTACTTTATCTGGATTGTTATCATTTGCACCACAAAAATAAGATATATCATCCATATTTCCAAATAATTCATTTAATTTATATACAATATCTTTTTTAGCCATTTTATAACCTCATTTACATCCTAATTATAGCATAATTATGCTATAACAAAAAAAGAAAAATAAATATTTATTTTTCTATTTTACCAAATGTATTAAATGGATATAAACTAAACACTACTTTACCATTTATTTTTTCAATATTAACAGGTCCGATTATTCTTGAATCAATAGAATTATTTCTATTATCTCCTAATAAAAAATAAAAATTTTCTGGTAATTTTTGTATACCAAAATTAGTTAAATCAAAGTTTTCTGTTATACTTGCAAATTTGTCATCGTACTTACGATCATTAATATATAAAATACCATCTTTATATTCTATAGTTTCACCTGGAAGCGCTATTATTCTCTTAATTAATTTAGAATTATCATGTTCAAAAACTACTATGTCATTTCTATTTAATTTTTTAGTACTTCTATTTAATATAAGAAACTGCTTATCACTTAAAGTTGGCGACATACTACTTCCATCTACTAATACAGGAGTAGCTATATATGTCTTAATACCAAATACTACTATAACAATTATTATATATGGTAATAATTCTTTTGCTATTGATACTATTTTATCTTTCATACTATCACCTAATACCAATTATACTACAAAGAAAGAAAAAAAATAAGACTAAATATAGTCTTATCTTCTTTCTTTGATTTTTGGTTGTTTAACCATAGTTCTTAAGTAATTTAATTTAGCTCTTCTTACTTTACCTTTTCTTACTACAGTTACACTATCAATAACTGGTGAATTCATTGGGAATGTTCTTTCAACTCCTACACCTTGTGAAATTTTTCTAACTACAAAGTTTTTAGAAATTCCACTACCTTTGATAGCTATAACGATACCTTCAAAGTCTTGAACTCTTTCTCTTTTTCCTTCAACAATCTTAACACCAACTTTAACAGTATCTCCAACACGGAATTCTGGAATGTCAGTTCTGATTTGTTTTGCAGTAATCTTATCAATTACGTTCACGTTTACACTCTCCTTCTTGTTTTTTATGTAATCATAAATAATAAATTTCAGCGGATTACGAATAAGATTTTATCATAAACAAAATATAAAGGCAAGTATTTTAACAAAAAAAGAAGATTATCTTCTTCTTTTATGTTCTTCCATTTCTTTTTCTTCTGGTTCTTGATAATAAATTACTTTATTTTTCAATTCTTGTTCAAGTAATTCAATTTTTTGTAGTAACAATTTAGCATATTTTTCATCTAAATAATGTTGATATTTGTGTTTTACTATTTCTTTATATCTAGTTAAATCGTTTAATGCAGCCCTTAAATCTGTTATATCTGTATCATTATCATCACTATCAATAATACTAATAATGAATCTTAAATATAATTCTAATCTTTTTTGAATCTTTCTTTTTAAAACTTTCTCAACAAATTTAGAATTAATCATTACCATTTTTTTAACTTTAACACCATCATAACCAATTCTATTCATTGGTTTAAAATGAAAACCATCTAAATTTTCTAAATCTAGATTTCTAGCTTTATTAAAAGTTTGATTTTTAACTAGTAAAAGTGTAGATTTTAGCACATTATCAACCCCTTTTTTCTAATAAATCTGGTCTTCGTTCTTTGGTTTTTTCTATTTGCTTTTCTAATCGCCATTTTCTTATGTTTTCATGGTGTCCTGATAATAAAACTTCAGGTACATCCATTCCTCTAAAAGAAACTGGCTTTGTATAAACAGGATAATCAAGTAAATTATCATTAAATGAATCTTTTACATGAGATTCTTCTTCAATAACACCATCTAATAATCTAATAATGCTATCTGCAATAGCCATACTTGGGATTTCTCCTCCAGTTAAAACAAAATCCCCAATACTTATTTCATAATCAGCAAGAGTTCTAATACGTTCATCAAACCCCTCGTAATGTCCACATATTATAATCAAATGTTGTTCTTTTGTCAAGGTATAGGCCATTTCTTGTTTATATGGAACACCTTGTGGTGTCATCAATATAACTTTAGAATTTTCAGTTTTAAGGTCATCTACAGCATCAAAAATTGGTTGTGGCATTAATACCATTCCAGCACCACCACCAAAAGCATAATCATCTACTTTATTATGTGGATCTTTAGAATACTTTCTAAAATCTATGATATTAATTGTAACTTTATTATTATTTATAGCTCTTTTTATTATTGATTCAGAAACAAAACCATCAAACATATTAGGAAACAAAGTTAATATATCAATTCTCATTTATTAATCCCTCTATTTCTTCTATATCAATTCTTTTATTTTGTAAATCTACGTTTAATATAAATTCATCTATAAAAGGTATATATGAAATATTGCTATTACTATTTCTTACTTCTAAAATAGGATGAGCATGACTTTTTAAGATATCTTCTACTACACCTATTTTTTTATCTTTTGAAAAAACTTCTAAACCTATTACATCTTCATCTAAAATTCCATTAAATTCAAATTCACTTCTTAAGATATATACTTTCTTACCTTTATACTTTAATACATCATTAATATCTGTAATACCTTTAAAAGTTACCATATCATAATTTTTATGCACCCTATAGCTATTTATTATTTCTTTATCTTTATAGTTACCAATATATAAATTTTTACCAATTTTAAATACATCATTTTTAAATTTAAAGTCTGATATAATTCTAACTTCTCCTTTTATTCCATGTGTATTTACTATTTCTCCTAAATATATATAATCCACATTACACCTACTTATCTAATTCATATAATATTATTGAAGTTGCAACAGCTACATTTAAGCTTTCACATGCTTCGTTCATGTTAATATATAAATATTCATCACACATATCTAAAATTTCTTTACTTACGCCTTTTCCTTCATTTCCCATAACAATGATTTGTTTTTCTTCTTTAGAAATTGTCTTAAGTTCTTTTCCACCATCTACTTTAGTGCCATATATAGTATAGTTTTCTAAATTACTAAAAATTTCTTTTAAATCACCAATTACTACATTAGCACTAAAAAGCATACCTTGGCTAGCTCTTATAACCTTGGAATTATATAAATCCACTGTTGTTTTTGATAAAATGATAGTATCGACATTGAATGCTACAGAAGATCTTATAATTGTTCCTAAATTGCCTGGATCTTGAACATTATCTAATGCTAAAATTTTATTTCCTTTAATTACACCACTTTTTTTATTACAAATTCCTAAAACTTTATTTGGAGTATCAAGTTCACTTAAAAATCTCATTACTTTGTGATTACATACCATGATTTCAATATCTTTATATTTCTTTTCTAAGTTAACATCTTCACCTAAAATAATAGTTTTTAACAAACCTGCATTGTATGCTTCTTCTATAAGATGTTCTCCTTCTACAATAAAAGTACCCGTTAAATCACGATACTTTTTTAATTGTAATTTTTTAATTTCTTTTACTCTATCATTTTCTACTGAAGTATAAGTCATAAATAAATTCACCGTCCAAATACATATACAACCTTATTTTATCATATTTTATAATTATTAAAAAGAAAAAGAACCGAAGTTCTTTATTTACTTTTCTTAGATTTTGTTTTTTTCTTATTACTTGGCTTTGATACAGTTTTTTCTATTAGAGTTTCTTTACTTTCTTTGTTTTTGGCCCTAGTTTTAGCTGCTTTCTTAGCTCGAGCAGAATCTCTTTTTTCTCTTTCATCTTCTTTGTATGCATAATACAAGCAAACAAAAGCAGAAATACTTACTAATATTCCTAATGCTAATAATAAATTCCCCATATTAAAAATATTATTCATACTAGTTTCAGTAGCCCAACATACCATAATTATTCCTCCAACTTCCTATTATTCTTTACTATATTACTATTATAATACATTTTTTAAAAAAAGTATAGAAAAAAATAAAAAAGGTTTAACCTTTTTTATTTAGAACTTCCTAATACTATAGTTGTAGTATATTCTTTTTCATTTCTTACATAAGTAAATTTTACTTTATCTCCAACCTCATGTTTGTATAATTCATATTTTAAGTATGCACTAGTTGACACTTTTGTGTTTTCAATTTTTGTTATTATATCTCCACTTTTTAATCCCGCTCTTGCGGCTGGGCTACCAGCTTCTACTTCTTTTATATAAATACCATCTACTGATGCAAAAGTTGAACTAGAAACATCATACATACTTACACCTAAATATGGTCTAATTATTGCTTCCCCACTTAAAAATTTATCAGCATATGATAAAGCATCTTCTATAGGTATTGCAAATCCCATCCCCTCTACTGAAGAAGACGCAATTTTCATATTTGTAATTCCTATAACTTCACCATTAACATTACAAAGTGGTCCACCACTATTACCTGAATTAATAGCTGTATCTGTTTGAAGAACTTTCATAACTAAAGAGCCATCTGTTTCAACCAATCTGTCTTTACCTGATAAAATTCCTCTTGTAACAGTCCAAGAATATACACTCGAATCAATTGGAGCACCTACTGCAAAAGTAGTATCTCCTACTCTCATTTCAGAAGTATCTCCTAATTCTGCAATTGAGATAACATCATTTTTATTAACTTTTAATAATGCAATATCTGAATATGCATCAGAACCTACTAAAGTAGCAGTAATAGATTTATCATTTGTAAATATTACTTTAATTTCAGTTGCACCTTCAATAACATGATGATTAGTTAAAATATATCCAAAACTATTATCTACTTTATATACAAACCCTGTTCCTGTAGATTTAACTTTTCCAGATGAATAATTTTCTACAATTACAACTGAATCATAAACCTTGTTTACAGCTTCAGCAAGACCAGTATCTGTAATAGTTACATTTTTATATTCATCTTTATTTGTGGAAATAACTACATCACCATTATCTTTTTCTATTTTAATATTATCGATTTTATAATCAATATAACAAATTGTAAAAATCATACAAATAAGAATACCAATAACTGAAATAATGATAGGAACCACTATATTGTTATCACTTGTT
>JAFTYN010000118.1 GCA_017461465.1 Bacilli bacterium | reverse complement strand
TTAATGTTAGGATTTAGATTTAAAGAAAACTTTAATTATCCACTTATAGCATCAAGTATTACTGATTTTTGGAGAAGATGGCATATGTCACTTTCTAGTTTCTTTAAAGACTATGTATATATTCCTTTAGGTGGTAATAGAGTAAGTAAACTTAAATGGATTAGAAATATATTTATAGTATGGTTCTTAACAGGCTTTTGGCATGGAGCAAGTTGGAACTTTATAATATGGGGACTTTATTTTGGTTTTATTCTTTTAATAGAAAAATTATTCTTAGGAAAATATATAGAAAAAACCAAAGTATTTAAGCATATTTATACTGTATTTATAGTAGTAATTAGCTTTTTTATCTTTAATGTAAATAGCACTAAAGAAATATTTGATGGACTAAGTAATATGTTTTTCTTAAATAATATTCCACTAACTAGCATAGAAACTCTATATCAATTAAGAAATTATTTAGGAGTATTAATAGTAGCTGTTATAAGTGCAACGCCACTTATGAAGCATGTTATAGGTAGATTAAATGAAACTAAATTTAGTAAAGTAATAAATATTTTAGAACCAATATTTTATTTAGTATTACTTACTTTAACAACTGCATTTTTAATAGATGCATCATTTAATCCATTCTTATATTTTAGATTTTAGGAGGTATTATGAAAAATAAAATAATTACATTTTTATTTATAGCATATATATTTATATTTGCATTATTTAGTTTTATACTTCCTGATAAAGAAATTAGTTCATCAGAAAGAAGAAAACTAAATAAATTTCCAAAGTTCGAATTTGATAGTGAATATATAGAAGATGTAGATAAGTATTTACTAGATCATTTCCCTTTAAGAGATGCTTTTAGAAGTTTGAAGGCTAATTTTAACTATAAAATATTGAATAAACTTGATAATAATGAGATTTATTTAAAAGATAATTATATCTTTAAATCTAATTATCCAACAAATAAAAATTCTATAGATAGTTTTATAACTAAAACTAATAAACTAAAAGATTTATTAACAAAAGATAATAATGTTTATATGATGATTATTCCAGATAAAAACTATTATTTAGAAGATAAAAACTTTCTTAATATAGATTATGATTATATATATAGTGTTATGGAAAAAGAAGAAAATATTGATATTAGAACTATTCTTTCTTTAGAGGATTATTATGAAACTGATACTCACTGGAAACAAGAAAAACTAGATAAAGTAGTAGAAAAACTAGTTACAAGTATGGGACATACTTATAAAAAAGTAGACTATAAATATAATACTTATGATAAATTTTATGGTGTTTATTATGGTGAATCTGCTATAAATAGAAAGCCTGAAAAATTAACGTATTTAACTAATGAAACAACTAATAATGCTAAAGTTAAATATTTAGAAAATGATAAATTAACAAGTGTTTATAATACTAATAAACTTACGGGTTTAGACGCATATGAAGTTTATTTAGATGGAGCAAGTTCATTTATTGAAATATATAATTCAAATAATTCTTCAGGAAAAGAACTAGTAATATTTAGAGATTCATTTGGTTCATCTATAACACCACTTTTAATAGATTATTATTCTAAAATTACAGTTATAGATAATAGATATATAACTAGTAAATATTTTCTAGAACACATTAGTTTTACTAATCAAGATATACTATTTTTATATAGCACTTTAATAGTTAATAATAGTGTTAGTTTAAAAGGGTAAAACAAAAAAACAAGCTTTATAATTAACGGCTTGTTTTTTATATAAAAATAATTAATTATATGGTATAATGTTGGTAATAGTAGAGGTCTTGGAAGTAGGTGATGTTGTGGAGTACGAAGTAAGTAGTAATATGAAGCTCGTTAATAGAATGCTTTTTGTATTTATGACTATCTCAGTTATATTTATGGCAGTAGGTTATTCTGCTATAAATGCTATAACTTTTGAAGTTACTGGGATGGCACTTGCTACACCTCAAGAAGGTATATTTATAACAGATGCAGTCTATAATACTTCCACAAATGCAGATTTGACAACATCAAATATAAGTAGCTTTTATGGCTCATCTTTATCTAGCTATGTAAATTTAACAAATGATCCAGCTTCATCAATTACTTATACTATTAGTATGTATAATTCAGATGCAACATCAAAATACTTTGATGCAGTAACATATATGCCGATGGATGATAATTCTACTTATACAAATCCAAATATTACTTATTCTTTAAATGGACTTGAGAAATATGATGAAGTTCCAGGAAAAACACCAATTACTTTTACTATAACATTTTACTATTTAGATAATACTAATATCACAGAAACTGATTTATCTTCATACCTTAATTTTAGGTTTATTTCAGCAGAAGATTTAGTTACTATAACATTTAATGCAAATGGTGGTACACTTGGTACTACAACAATGCTTGGTAAAAAAGGTGATGTAATTGGAACAATGCCAATTCCAACCAAGACAAATTACTCTTTTGAAGGTTGGTATACAGCTTTATCAGGAGGCACTTTATATAATAGTGAAACTATATTAGGTAGTGAATCAGAAATTACTTTATATGCTAGATATACTGCTAATCCAATCCAAATTAATAATGTTCCAACTATTACAATGACGCAATCAGAAGCTAAAGCATATTATGGTCAAGTAGTAAATTTAGTAAATGGTTCATCATTTAATCCAAATGCTTCAGATCAAAGAACATGGCGAGTATTTTATATAGATACTGAAAATAAATATGGTGATGGTAAAGGTACAATATATTTAAAAGCTGATGAATCATCATCAAAATTAATAAGATTTTCAACAACATTTGATGGTACTTATATTGAAGGATACACAGCTAAATTTACTACTTTAAGTAGTACTAGGTATTATAAAATTAATGGTAATAATGTAGTAGATTCAAGTGGTAATGTCATAAATACTAAATATTTACAATTAAATCCAACTTATGCAGCAGGAAGAAAAAATATTAGTTCAACTATTTTCTATGAAAATGAAAAAGCAGCAGCATATTTATCAGATCCTTCACAGTTTACTGCTTATGCAGATTCTAGAACTAATTATGCGATAGGTAGTCCATCTATAGAAATGTGGTTTGATGCATGGAATAGTTTATATGGTACAAATTATCGTTTCTATTACCAATATAATGTTGGTGTAGATGGTACGACAGGACAACAAAAACTACCTGGTTACCAAATGAAATTAAATAGTGCAGCTTGGGATCAAGCAGCGGGTGTAAGTGAAAGTTTAAATATAGCAACTATAGATACAACAGGGATGTTTGCAACTACTAATGGTGTATTTACATCATCACCTGCCATAGTATTTGGTGGTGCTTCATTAGTTCGTATCTCATCAGCAGGATTTATTGGTAATGCTACAATTAATATGAATTATGCATATGAACCAGTCGTATCATTAAATCAACAAGCTATGGTTTATACGACATCATATACAGGATAAAGAAAATATTAAAATAATATTTATCGAAATAAGACGACTAAATTCAGTCGTCTTATTCTATTTTGTAAAGTATAATTATAGTTGCAAGATTAAAAAGTATAAAAAACTTTTCATTTTTCTTGAAATGTGGTAAAATCATTATAGAATGCTAGAATTGTAACAATAAGGAGGAATAAAGATGGGATTAATGGATAAATTTTTAAAAACAAGTGAGGAAGAACAAGTAGAAAATACTAATTCTACTGACTCATATTATAATTGTATAAAAGCTGCGGATGCTCTTACTGAAGATGGAAAAAGTAAGATGATTTTACTTGAACCAAGAGCATATTCTGAATCTTATCAAATTATAGATCATTTAAAAGGTAGAAATGCAGTAGTAGTTAATTTAAAAAGAGTTACTCCTACACAAGCAAAAAGAATTGTTGATGTTTTAAATGGTGCAGTATATGCAATAGGTGGAGATATACAAAAACTTGGAGGAGGAATTTTCTTATGTACTCCAAATAATGTAAATATCCAAGGTAAGATAACAGATGATACTAAAGATCCAAAAGATGCGGATAAAGATGAATTAAGTGTTGAATGGTAAAAAAATAATTGAAATATTAAAAAAGATGTGCTACAATACGTTGTAGCCGCTAGTAGAGGTGAATCATGAAGGAATTTGCTAGAACAGCTAATGGTTATGATCCAAGTGAAGTTAATGCTTTTCTTGATCAAGTAATTGACCAAATCGAAAAAATTGTTGGTGAACTTAAGGCAAAAGATGCTAAAATTAAAGAATTAGAAGAAAAAGGCACTGATGTTGATAAAATAAGAGAAAAACTTGAACAATATCAACGTATGGAAAATACTTTAAATAATGCTATATTAATGGCACAAAAAACTTCTGATCAAATTAAAGCAAATGCCTATAGAGAAAGTGAACTAATAGTAGATGAAGCTAAGAAAAATGCTAATCGAATTGTGAATGAAGCCCTACTAAGAGCAGAAAAGATTGAAATGGAATCAGCTATGCTTAAAAGAAACGTCACTTTATTTAAAAGACGTTTAAGAGGGTTAATTGAACAACAATTAGAAATGGTTGATGACATCGAAAAAGTAGATTTTTAAAGCAAATGATGGAGACGGTATATAACAAGTTTTCTTAAAGAGAGATTAGGTTTGGTGAGACTAATTAGAAACGTTATATATAGATCACTCTTAATGTTTCGATAGAACGGTAACGCGTTATAGTTTCAAGGTAAGTAGTAATACTTATAAATTAAGGTGGTACCACGTAAATCACGTCCTTATAGGATGTGATTTTTTTGTATTAAAAATCTATTTTATAAAATATAGGAGGGATAGTATGAAAAAATTTGAAGAATTAGACAAAAGAAGTGTAGCAGTCGTAGAAGAAGAAACTCTAAAACGTTGGGGTGGAGTAAAAGCTATTTACGATGAATCATTAGAATTAAATAAAAATAATAAAAAGTTTGTATTCTATGATGGTCCAGCAACAGCTAATGGTTATCCAGGACTTCATCACATGCTTGCTAAATTCTTAAAAGATTCTTTTACTAAATATCATTCAATGAACGGGAAAAGAGTAGTAAGAAAAGTAGGATGGGATACACATGGATTACCAGTTGAATTACAAGTAGAAAAAGAATTGGGATTTAGTGGTAAACAAGATATTGAAAAATATGGTATCAAAGAATTTAATGAAAAATGTAAAGAATCAGTATTTAAAAATAAAGAATCATTTACAGACTTAACAAGTAAAATGGGACAATTCATTGATATTGATAATCCTTATATAACATATGATTGCGATTATATTGAAACAGAATGGTATATTTTAAAAGAATTCTATAAACAAGGTCTATTTTATGAAGGACACAAAATATTACCTTATTGTCCACGTTGTGGAACAGGATTAGCTTCTCATGAAGTAGCTCAGGGTTATAAAGAAGATACAGTTGAAACAGTAATTGTTCCATTCAAGAAAAAAGATGAAGATGTATACTTTCTTGTATGGACAACAACACCTTGGACTTTATTATCAAATGTAGGTCTTTGTGTTCATCCAAAACTAACATATGTTAAAGTAAAATCTGGAGATTATAAATTCATTCTAGCTGAATCTTTAGTATCTAAAGTATTAGGTAACGAAGTAGAAGTATTAGAAACTTATAAAGGTACAGATCTAGAACATATGGAATATGAACAATTAATTCCAGAATTAAAAGTAGATAAAAAAGCATTCTTTGTATGCTGTGATGAATATGTAACAGCAGAAGATGGTACTGGTATTGTTCATTTAGCACCAGCATTTGGTGAAGATGACGCAACTGTAGGAAGAAAATATGATTTACCATACTTAAATCCAGTAGGAGAAGATGGAAAATATTTAGAGGGACCATGGAAAGGTACTTTAGTATTTGATGCTGATAAAGAAGTAATTGCTTACTTAAAAGAAAATGATAAATTATTCAAAAAACAAAAAATGGTTCACAACTATCCACACTGCTGGAGATGTGATTCACCACTTTTATATTATTCAAAACCATCTTATTATTTAAAAGTTACAGCTATTAAAGATAAAATAGTAAAAGCAAACAAAAAAGTTAATTGGTATCCATCATACGTTGGAGAAAAACGCTTTGGTAATTGGTTAGAAAATATGAATGACTGGGCAATTTCAAGAAGTAGATATTGGGGAACACCACTACCATATTGGACTTGTGAATGTGGTCATGATGAGATGATTGGTTCTCGTAAAGAACTAGTAGAAAAAGCTATAGAAAATATTGATGAAACAATAGATTTACATAGACCATTTGTAGATGATGTTCATTTAAAATGTCCAAAATGTGGAAAAGCAATGACTCGTACTAAAGATGTAATTGATTGTTGGTTTGACTCAGGAGCAATGCCATTTGCACAATATCATTGGCCATTTGCAAATGATGGTATGTTTGAAGATCAATTCCCAGCTGATTTCATCTGTGAAGGAATTGACCAAACTCGTGGATGGTTTTATACATTAATTATCATTTCAGTATTCTTAAAAGGTGTAGCACCATTTAAAAATGTTCTAGTTAATGACTTAATTCAAGATGCTGAAGGTAAGAAAATGTCTAAATCTAAAGGTAACATTGTTGAACCATTTACAACTATGAAAGAATATGGTGCAGATGTAGTAAGATTCTATCTTCCATATGTATCACCAGTATGGACACCACTTCGTTTCGATATGAACGGATTAAAAGAAGTATACTCTAAATTCTTTAACCCATTAAAAAATACATATAGTTTCTTTGCTCTATATGCTAATACTGATAATATCGATATTGAAGCATGCAAAGTTCCATATGCAAAAAGAGAAGAAATTGATAAATGGTTATTATCTAAATATAATAAATTATTGAAATATGTAACAAAAAGTTACGATGAATATGATTTAAATAAAGTAGTAAGAGCTGTAACTGAATTCGTTTCAGAAGACTTATCTAATTGGTATATCAGAAGAAATAGAAAACGTTTCTGGGCATCAGAATTAGATAATTCAAAGAAATCAGTATACGTTACTACATATGAAGTACTAGAAGGATTATGTAGAATGATTGCACCAGTAGTACCATTTGTAACAGATGAAATCTATACTAAATTAACTGGTGAAAAGAGTGTTCATTTAGCAGAGTATCCTAAATATAACCAAAAATTAATAGATGAACATGTAGAAAAGAGAATGGACTTAGTAAGAGATTTAATTTCTATTGGTAGAAATGCTCGTGAAGCTGCTAAAATAAAAGTTCGTCAACCATTAAATGAAGTATTAATTGATGGTAAGAATAAAGATATAATTAGTGACTTAGTAGCATTAATTGAAGAAGAATTAAATGTTAAGAAGGTTGTATTTGCAGATGACGTAAATGACTATATGAACTTTATGGTTAAACCAAACTTTAAAGTAGCAGGTCCAATCTTTGGACAAAGTATTAAAAAATATGCTGATAGCCTATTAAATCTTAATGTAGAAGAAATAACTAAACTTAAAAATGGTGAAAATATAACTCTAGATGTAGATGGAGTAGAATATGAAATATCACCAGATATGGTTGATATAAGAATTTCTGCTAAAGAAGGTTTTGATGTAGCTATGGAAAATAATAACTTCATAATTCTAAATACAGAACTTACAAAAGAATTAATTGAAGAAGGTATAGCTCGTGAATTTATTTCTAAAATTCAAAATATGAGAAAAGTTAAAGAATATAACATTGTAGATAGAATCACTATTTACTATAATGGTGATGAAGATGTTAAAGAAACAGTTAATAGCCAAAAAGAATTTATTATGGCTGAAACTTTAGCAACAGATATAGTATTTAAAGATTCTTTAGAAGAAAAATTTGATTTAAATGGTCATGAAACATATTTAGATACAGAAAAAAATAAATAGTATTCATATGAATACTATTTTTTCTTTTATTATGTTAAAATATTTATAGGTGAAAATATGAAGCGAAAATTAATTTTATTACTAGTATTACCATTAATATTATGTGGTTGTTCTTCTAAAACAATGACATGTTCAGGTACTAGTGAAGGAGATAAAAGAGTTACAACTCAAGAATATGTCTTAGAATATAAAAAAGATACTGTTACTAATGTTTCACAAATTACAACTCATAAATTTGATGATAAAGAAACCCTAGATATTTATGTAAAAGCATTTGATAGTTATGTTACAAGTTTACTTGATGTAGCTAGTCAAGCCAGTGGATATATGTTAGTAGAAACAAAAATAACCAAAGATAATAGTTACATAATTAAAATAGATGCTGAAATAGAAAAACTAACAGATCATCATCTAAATAAAATGAATATGGTAAGAGATATAAATGAACTTAAAGAAATTTTAGAAACTAGTGGATTAACTTGTAAATA
>JAFTYN010000023.1 GCA_017461465.1 Bacilli bacterium | reverse complement strand
TGTTTTTGCTAGCGCAAAATTATGGGGGCATATAAAAACATCAATAGACTTTCACGGCATATACTCGCCACGATCGTGGCTCCGTTATTCCATGTTCTATTGACATTTTTATTTATGCCTTGCGCGAGCAGTAAGTTTTCTGCATAAAATAAAAACACACCATTATTGATAATTTTGTCAATAGTGTAGTGTGTTATTATATTGTCATAATTCCTAACCCCCTAGATATTTTGACATACTATCAAAATATAGAATTTGTCGGGAGTACAAATTCAGTGCTTGCTAGGACTTAAATAACTTATCCCAGAACGACTTTTTTTCTTCTTTAGGAGGATTTAATAACAAAGTCATATTCTGCTTTATTTGCCTAATTTCACTGTCTATACTATTACGATAATATTCAACTTGCTGTAATAAAACATCTTGTCCCTTTTCTAAGGTTTCATTTTGTTTTATTAATTCAGCATTTTTTAATTTTAATTGTTCTAGTTCTTCAAGTAATTCTGCTTTAGATAATTCTTTACTTTTATTTTTCTTTTTTACATATTCTTCGATAATTTTTAAGTTTTCTTCATTTAATTCTTTAATTTTCAATTCTTCCATATAATTATATAAAGTTTTTCTTGAAATACCTAGTTCGTTAGCAATTATTTCCTTTGTTTTCATAGACTCACCAATTATATTGTATCATATTTTTTACACATTTACACAATATGTATAATTAAATTACACGATTACACATTAAAGAAATTTATAATTAAGTGATACATTTTTATATTTTTTTTGTAATTTTTCTAAATGGTTATAAAATTCTTTTTCAGTAATTTCTTTCATAGAAATAACATAAATACCACGATTAATTAAGTCTTTTCTTAAACAAGCCTTATGACAATTACAAATACAAGGTAAATAATTATTTACTAAATAATATTTTTCATTCATAATATAACTCCTTTCTAGGAACTATAAAATGACATCATAATGAAACTATTATGGTACTAAATTGACACTATTTTAGCATCATTTTGACACTATATTGAAACTATTTTCGTTTTGTGTTATAATACTCATAGATAATTTTATTAGAAAAGTTTTTTTCAATATCAGTTAATTGAATAGCTTTTGAATAAGTAGGTAGTCGTAGACCTGCTTTTTCTTTTATCACATGATAAGAATAATATTCTTTTTCTGGTTTCTTAATACCACGACTAATTCTGTAAATATTAAATCCTGGAGGATACATTGATAATCGACCACCTTTGACAAATTTCTTAGGTGTTTTTAATTTTATATTACCAATTTCAGTAATTTCTTTTATATCTTCCTTATTGTAAGATATATTATTTTCTTTACAACTAGCAAGATCTAAATCGCCAAGATATGCAGTTAAGTAAGCACCTATATTATCAATATCATCTAATTTATTAGTTTTTGTAAAACCATGTCCCCATAAACTTTCTATTTCTTTATTAGGAATAAATGGGGCTTTTTTATCAAAAATAATAATACAATGACAATGCCATGCTCCACGACCTTGAGGCTCACAAGCAACGATATATTCAAAATTACCATATTTATATTTGAATCTCATAACAAACTTTTTAAAATCGTTATAAAGTCTTTTAGTATCTGTCATATTTTCGGCATAAGTTAAAGTTATCCATTTGCAATTATTTACATCAACTACATTAGTATTAATATAATCTCTTAATCTTTTAAGTGATTGAGATACTTGCAATTTATTTTCTGCTCTATTTTCAATATGATTACAATCTTTTACTTCGCCAGTATTAAGAACAATATAACTATCTTTATCTAATTTTTGAATTGGACAAATAGTATTCCTATGTTCTAAATAACAGATTTCATAGATATGGTTCATTTTTTTAACGCATACATAATCTTCTTGCCCGATAGTAGTATCTTGCAATACATCTATCTTCACTATAAACCTCCTTTCTAGCACAAATAATTTTCTGCTAATGTTTAATAATAATCAAGTTAATAGTGTGTGGTGTGGCCCCACCATTTCGGTATGGGGCCCCACTCCCACACAACCAATTATTCCACTTCATTATTACACGACTTTTGACTGTCTGATAACTCCTTCAAATCAGTTATACCTTTCATTAAACTAGGCATTAATTTAATCATGTCTTTTTGCTCTAATGCCATATTAATTAAAACTGTATATGCTTGAGTTATAGGCAGACCTAATTCTTCAGCATATTCTTTTACTTTATTTACCATTTGAGTAGGTAAATTCATATTGACTCTTGTAATATCTCTTTTTTCTAACTGAGCCATTTTATCTCTCCTTTACTCTTTATCACACAATATATACCCCTATATATTGCTATATTGATTATATCATAATTTTATAAATAAGTACATAGTAAAAAAAAGAGAATTAAAATTTCTCTTTTTCGTAACTATCAGTTATAAATAATTCTTCGCCAGCATAAGCATAATCGTGTGGTGGTAATGGATAAATTAAATGAGATAAATAACCGATTAAATCTTTCAATTTCTTTTCAGCAAGTTTATTACTTATATTAATAGACCCATCAAAGATAACTAAAAATTCATAAAGAAGAAACAAATCTCTTTCTACTTTAAAAGTATGATTAAAATTTTCAATATTATTTTTAGGTGCTTCTAATCTCATATATATAACTCCTTTCATATTGATTATATCAATATATTATCAATATGTCAATAATTACCAATTATTTTTTTCTTTTTATTACTTTTTGAAAAAAGTAATGCAAAAACTTTTACCACTCCGCGTGGGGCTCGAACAAAAACAAAAAAAATGTTTGATAACCTTTTTTCTGTTTTTGCTAGCGCAAAATTATGGGGGCATATAAAAACATCAATAGACTTTCACGGCATATACTCGCCACGATCGTGGCTCCGTTATTCCATGTTCTATTGACATTTTTATTTATGCCTTGCGCGAGCAGTAAGTTTTCT
>JAFTYN010000117.1 GCA_017461465.1 Bacilli bacterium | reverse complement strand
CATAACATCTTTCATAGAATCAAGTGCATTAGCTAGTTCATATTCAGTTATCTCTAGTTCTTTAGCTAGTTCACTCATAGTAGGTTCCCTACCCTTAATAGTAAGCATTTCTTCTTTTTTTCTTATTATTTTAAGCGCTAAATCTTTTACACTTCTAGATACCCTTAAACTATTATTATCTCTTAAATAACGCTTAATTTCTCCTATTATCATAGGAACAGCATAAGTACTAAATTTAACTTCATGTGATAAATCAAAATTATCTATAGCTTTGATTAAACCAATACAACCTATTTGAAATAAATCATCCATGTTATCACATCTATTTTGGTATTTTTTTAAAATAGATAAAACTAACTTTAAATTACCATTAATAAGTTCATCTTTTGCATATACATCACCATTATGCATTTCTTTAAATAAACTTATCATCTCTTCATTACCAAGTACTTTAATATTCGCAGTATTCACGCCTATAATTTCAACTTTGTGGCGTGCCATATAAAAACTCCTTTCATCAATATATTGTGTGAAAGAAGTTTTTTTAAACAATTATTTTATTATTTTATTTTTATAATCATCATAATTACCTATATATTCTTTTATATTTTTATTTTCTATATATAGTATTTTATCTGCAACTTTATTAATAAAATATCTATCATGCGAAATAAAAATTACTGTACCTTTAAATTCTTTCAAAGCTTCCTCTAATACTTCTTTAGTATTAATATCAATATGGTTAGTAGGTTCATCTAAAATAATGCAGTTTATATTAGAAAAGATTAATTCAAAAAGTTTAAGTCTTACTTTTTCTCCTCCTGATAATTTAGAAATCTTTTTAAAAACATTTTCTCCATAAAAATAAAACTTACTTAATGCACTTCTAAGATGAGATTCGTCTCCTTCAAAATACATTCTTGCATATTCTAATATTGTTTTATTAGAAGAAAATTCAATTTCCTGAGGTATATAACCTATTAATACATTACTACCAATCTTTATATTAGGTTCGTTATCTTTTAATATTCTTTTTAATAAGGTGGATTTACCACATCCATTTGAACCCATAATGCATATTTTATCATTATAGTCTATTTTAAGATTAATATTTTCTATCAAGATATTATCATTTATTTTTAAAGTATAATCATTTATTACAATAACATCTTTTCCTGATCTATCACTCACTATAAAATTTATAGGAATATCCTTTTTTATAATAGGTTTTTCTACTTTTTCTAATCTATCTAATCTTTTTCTTATATTTTCAGCCCTTTTAAAGAATGGTTCTCCTCCAGGATAAGCTAGTTTTCCAAATTCCTCTAATTGTTTTATTTTCTTTTTCATCGCAGCTATTATCTTACTTTGATCTTTATATTCTTTAAATTCTCTTTCTATTCTTAATTCATTTTCTTCAATAAAGCTATCATAATTACCATTAAATATTATTTCTTTTCCTCTTTCAATCAAAACTATTTTACTAGATACTTTATTGATAAAATATCTATCATGCGATACTAATACAATTGTTCCTTTATATTTTTTTATAAAATCTTCAAACCATTCTAGGGTTTCTATATCTAAATGATTTGTTGGTTCATCTAGAATAAGAATACTAGGATTTTTAATCATTATGGCTGCTAAAGAAACAATTCTTTTTTCTCCTCCTGATAAATTATTATATTTTTTGTCTACCAAATCATTTATTTTAAAACCATTTATTATTTTATTTATTTGTATATCGATTTCATATCCACCCATATTTATAAATTTTTCTTGCAGATTAGAGTATTTTATAACTAATTCATTTAATTTTTCGCCAGTTAGTTTCATCATTTTTTCTTCATAATTTTTAAGTTTTTCATTAATATTTAGGATATCTGATACTGACTCATATAATACATCCTTAACAGTAAAATCTTCACTTTTTTCTTCTGGAATTTGTTTTAAATACCCAATTGTACTACCATTTCGAATTGAAATATTACCTTTATCGCATTTTTCATCCCCACTAATAATATTTAATATTGTTGACTTACCACATCCATTTTCACCAACCAAAGTTACAATTTCTCCTGTTTTAATTTCCAGTGAAAATTCATCTAAAACTCTATTAAAACCATAAGATTTAATTATTTTATTTAAGTTTATTTCTATCATAATCTATTACCTTCCTTTAATCACAAAAAAACCAAATAAGTGACTACACCCATTTGGCGGATGCAGGCACGACAAAACTGTCATACCTGCTAATAGATTTTTTTAAGCAGGTATGACTACACTAAAATATACATGATTGTTCTTTTAAAATAATTTAGCATAATCATTTCTCCGTTTCTGTAGCCATTATATACTATATATTTTTTAAAGTCAAATAAAAAGATTGCTTTATTAGCAATCTTCTTTTTTATATTCTTTAATTGGTACTACTGATACTAATCCACTTGTTTTAGCCAATCTAGTAAGTTTTACTCTTTCCATAAAATCATCAGATAATTTTGTTTGAGCATAATCTTCATCATCTAAGAAAACTGAAAATGTTTCTGTATCAATCTTTCTAGTTTGACATAAAGAAGCTATTTCACCAGTAAATAAGTAAGTTCCTTTATCTTTTACTGAATAAAGCATATGATTACCTACAAAATGGCAGGCATACACAGAAAGTGGACTATTTTGATATTTTGTTCGGCTTTCTTCGCCTTGCAATAATCCATCTTCAGTAAAATAGATATGATGATATCCAATACCAATTTGATTATTAGGATCATCTTTTTTAAATTGTTGCCATGTTTGTTCAAAATAGAATTTTCCATCTTGAAGCATAGAACATGTTAATATTTCTTCTTTTTCGTCTGTTCTTTCCATAAGCATAAACTTATTTTCATTAAAATCATAGAAATTTCTATGAGTATTATCATTAGTAACTTCGCATAAATGCTCTTCTAATACTTCTCTTATTTCCTTACATTTTTCAAATTTAGTAATAAATTCAACTATTTTTTTAATTTCGTCATCTTTTGTTTTGTACATAAAATCTCCTTCTATAATAAAAGGATTGTATTAGCAATCCTTTTTAGTATACACTTTTGTTTTTGTTTGCATGTGTCCTAAAATTCTTAATTTATCATCTTTTGATATATCCATGCCTAAATTTAATCCTAAACCATCTAATCTTCTTTGATATAATTCTAATTTTTTAGGACCTACACCACGTATTTTAGATAATTCTTCACTTGTTAATGAAGCAAATTCAAATAAATAGATATCTCTATATTCTTCACTATCTTTAATTCGTTTATTATTTAGAAAGTAATATATAGGTCTATCTACACCGAACTCTCTTAAAGGTATTAATAAAGCATCAAGTTTTTCTTTTAATTCAGGATTATCAAATTTTTCATTATCTTCAATAACACCTTCTAAATATGACTTTAAAAATCTTAAATCCTTCATATCACCTTTTAAAGCATCTTCATTAATTAATTTTTGAATTAATAATAAATTTTCCTCTCTCATAATATTTCCCCCTTTTTTATAGGGTATATACTAACAAAAAAGGGCTATTTTGTCAAATTAAAGGAAGTTTAATAAACTTCCTATTAGTTATAATTTCTTTGTTTAATTATTTCTATATCTCCTACTAAAGGTAATTTTTTTCTTTCACCTTGAACAGAATATACTATACCCATTATCATACAAACTGTAAAATATAAAGCTCCTAATGATAATAGAATACGAATTTCAGGCACCATAGCAGATATAATACCAGAACCAATAGTATATATGATTTGCCATATCCATAAGTTCATAGCTTGACCTATATGAAATCTAGCAAAATCTTCCTTTGGATTAACTAAATACATAATAAGCGGAAAAAAATATCCAAGTACAGCCATGCCTTTATTAAGCGGTTCTCCCATATTTACGTTCATTTGATTATATGTAGGAGTTACTGTTTCTTTAACTTCTCCTATTTGATTTGACCCACATCCAGGGCAAAATTTACTTTCATTAGGCATACTAGTGCCACAATATTTACAATATTTCACTTTAACCTCCACTAAACTACTTTTTTATAATAATCTTCTTCTACGTAAGTATTCTCT
>JAFTYN010000116.1 GCA_017461465.1 Bacilli bacterium | reverse complement strand
TATTTATACTAAAATGGTGATGATGGAAAATAAAAGAATTAGTTATAAACTAAATGTTGATAGAAAACTTAGATATGTAGATTTCTTTGATAGGGATGCTAATATAGAAACAAGTTTGAATATATGCGATATTTTAAGTGTATTTTTAGATAATGCTATAGAAGAAATAGAAAATAAAAAAGATCCTGAGATCTATATTGAAGTTTTCTATGATGAGAAAGATGAAGAATTAACTTTTGAGATTAGTAATAAAATTTATAATAAAGAAATAGACTTAAATAAATTGCCTGAAAAGGGCTACACTACTAAATCAAATGGTCACGGATATGGTTTAGCATTAGTAAGTGAAATAGTATCAGCAAATAGTAGATTAGAAAATAAAACAATTATTAAAAATAATATCTTTACTCAAAGACTTACTTTAAAATTAAAGTAAGTCTTTTGGACATTCTGGTTCATAAAAAAACCAAATATGTGTTTCTCTAGAATTAGCATATCCAGTACTTAGAGCAAAAAATGATAATAAGTTTGCTAAAAAGTTCATTAAGCTACCTCCTTCTTCATTTTTTCATAAACTAAATAATTATTGTAATTTTGTTTCATCAATTTATAAGTAATTGGATGAATTAATATTGAATTGATTAAAACTGCAAAAACAATAAAATTATTTAATATACTATTAATATTTAATATGTAAATTATTAAATAGATAGATATCAGCATACATGATATCTTTTTTCTTCTTTTTCTTAAGTCTTTGTTTAAAATAGGTTTTCTACTAGTGTCTGCTGGACTATATTTATAAGCTATAAATAAGCCGAACAATATTATAAAAATTCCTATTTGCAAAAATATGTCTAAATTTAATGATAAAATTGTTGAAATAATAAATATAGTTCCAGAAAAAACAGTGCATCCTAAACTAGTTTTTAAATGAATACCACCCATATAAGTTCTTAATAAACCATATACAAAAATAAAACAGTACATTTCGAGCGTTATTCCTAAAAATAAACTAAAGATAGTAATAATAATGGCTTTAGAAATATTAACATATAATGTTTCTAGGCCATAATGAACAACTATTCTTTCTTTATCGGTATATTTATTATGTTTTTCTAAAAACGGCATCAACTTATCCGCAAACTTCTTGCTATCCATATCCTATCACCAATTTTATTTTACCTATTAATTAAATATTGTTTTTTTAAAGATGTATTATGAGCTATTTTTAATGTTTAAAAATTATTTTTTAAGGCAAAATGTCTGTTATCAATCATTTTAAAACAATAAAAAAGCTACTTTATGATGTTTAGAATTTGAAAATGTCGAATTTTGTCGAATTTTGTCGAACGCATTTTCTTGCTTTAGATATTTCTTCGAGGTATATTATTATTGTAAGCAATTACTAGAAGGGAGATTTAAGAAATGCGCGGTAAAGTTAAATGGTTTAATAACACAAAAGGATACGGTTTTATTGAAAATCCAGATGGTGAAGATATATTTATTCATTACTCTTCTATATTATCTGATGGTTATAAAACTTTGGTAGAAGGTCAATTTGTAGAGTTTGAATTAATTCATACAGCAAAAGGATTACAAGCTAAAAACGTATTAGAAATTAAGACTGCTTTAGTTTAAAGTGGTCTTTTTTCATATTTTATGTTATAATTAAGGTGTAACATAATGTGGAAAGTTGGTGTGCCAATGAATACAATTTCTGATTCACAAGAATTATGTGATTCTATGTGAAAAAATCTAAATCTATTTACTAGATTTATTGTCATGTTATAATAAAATTGGAGGATGATTATATGAAATTTATTATTAGAGGACAAAAACTTGAAGTTACAGAATCAATCAAGAGTTACATCGAAGAAAAGATTGGGAAGTTAGACAAATATTTTGAAAATCCTGAAGAATTAACTGCTACTGTAGTTGTAAGAGTTAGAGGAAAAGAACAAATAGTTGAAGTAACTGTTCCATCTAAAAAAGTTATTCTTAGAGCAGAGGAATCTAATGAAGATTTATATGCTTCTATCGATTTGGTTTCTGATAAGTTAGAAAGACAAATTAGAAAGAACAAGACAAAAATTCGTTCAAAAAAATCTAAAGCAAATTATGAAAGTTTTATTGTAGATTTTGAAGTTGAAAAAGAAGAAGAAAATGAAAATTTAATTGTTAAAAGAAAAGAACTTGATACAAAACCAATGAGTGAAGAAGAAGCTGTTCTCCAAATGGAGCTAGTAGGACATCCATTCTTTATATTTAAAAATGCTACTACAGATAATATAAGTGTAGTTTATAAGAGAAAAGATGGTAACTACGGTATAATTGATACTAAATAGTTAAAAAAAGACTTATTTAAGTCTTTTTTTTGTTATAATCCTTTAAAAATCAACATATTTTTGGTACAATATTTATTGTGTAATGAGAGGATGACGACAATGAATTTTTTAAAGAAAATTTTTGATCATGAGTATAAAGAATTAGAGTCTTTTAAAGAAAAAGCCAATAAAATTATGGATTTAGAAGAAAAGATGTCTAAATTATCTGATGAAAAGTTAAAAAAGAAAACAGAAGAATTTAAAAAGAGACTATCTGAAGGTGAAACTTTAGAAGATATATTAGTAGAAGCTTTTGCTGTAGCTCGTGAAGCTGCATATAGAGTTAATAAAGAAAAACCATATTATGTACAAATATTAGGTGGTTTAGCTATTCACTATGGTAACATTGCAGAAATGCGTACTGGTGAAGGAAAAACATTGACATCAACTATGCCGGCATATTTAAATGCCTTAGCAGGAGAAGGTGTCCACATAATAACAGTTAACGAATATCTTGCTTCACGTGATGCTGAATGGATGGGAAACATCTATCGTTTTTTAGGATTAACAGTAGGAGTTAACTTACGTCAATTAACTCCACAAGAAAAAAAAGAAGCATATAATTGTGACATATTATATTCTACAAATAATGAAATAGGTTTTGACTATTTAAGAGATAACATGGTAGTTAAAGCCGAACATAGAGTTCAAAGACCATTTAACTTTGTTATTATAGATGAAGTTGACTCTGTTTTAATAGATGAAGCTAGAACACCATTAATTATTTCTGGTGGTTCAATGGGAAGCGCTAATTTATATATGCAAACAGATAGATTCGTAAAATCATTAAAAGAGAATAATGGGTATATCTATGATGAAAAAACTAAATCTGTTACTTTAGATAAAGAAGGAGTAGCAAAAGCTGAAAAAAGTTTTAATGTGGAAAATTTATATGATTTAAATAATACTAACCTAGTACATTTTATTAATCAAGCATTAAAAGCTAATTATGCTATGAAAAATAATTTTGATTATGTAGTAGAAGATGGAAAAATAGTTATAGTTGACCCATTTACTGGACGTTTAATGCATGGTAGAGCATATTCAGATGGGTTACATCAAGCAATTGAAGCTAAAGAAGGTGTAGAAATTCAACAAGAAACAAAAACATTAGCAACAATTACTTTCCAAAATTTATTTAGAATGTATAAAAAACTTTCTGGTATGACTGGTACTGCAAAAACAGAAGAAGAAGAATTTAGAGAAATTTATAATATGTATGTTATAACTATTCCTACTAATAAAGAAGTTGCACGTGTTGACTATGGTGATTTAATCTATTCAACACAAAAAGGCAAATTTAAGGCAATTATAAAAGAAATCAAAGCACGTCATGAAGAAGGACAACCAGTATTAGTTGGTACTGTTGCAGTAGAAACAAGTGAATTATTAAGTTCGCTTCTAAAAAAAGAAGGAATTCCACATGAAGTTTTAAATGCTAAGAATCATGAACGTGAAAGTGAATTAATAATGAATGCCGGTCAAAAAGGAGCTGTAACTATAGCTACTAATATGGCTGGACGTGGAGCAGATATTAAGCTTGGTGAGGGCGTTAAAGAACTTGGTGGTCTTGCTGTATTAGGTACTGAAAGACATGAATCGCGAAGAATTGATAATCAGTTAAGAGGGCGTTCAGGGCGTCAAGGCGATCCTGGTTTTTCACAATTCTATGTTTCATTTGAAGATGAAATAATGGTAAGATTTGGTACAGATAGAGCTAAAGGATTACTACAAAGTTTAGGTTTCAGTGATGATGTAGCTATAAGACATAAAATGTTATCAACATCTATTGAACAAGCGCAAAAAAGAGTTGAAGGAGCTAATTA
>JAFTYN010000022.1 GCA_017461465.1 Bacilli bacterium | reverse complement strand
TCTTATAGAACTGGTGAAAAAGAAATAATTGAAGTATTTGAAGAAGAAGAAAAAGAAAGTTCTTATGTTATTTCAAAAGAGGATAATAAAACTATAATTACAATAGAGGATTATTATAAGTATAGTGATCCATCAACTGCAAAAATAGAAATATATTCAAAAGGCGATACTATAAATGTTTTATTTGAAACTAAAGAAGATGAAGAAACAGTAAAATTAAATTATGATTTAGTAGTAACTGAAGTTAAAGCTAATAGTGAATACAAAATGACTGCTAATATAATTATGAATTATGAAGATAAAGAATATGAAGAAAGCATGAGATTTGAAGTTAATCTAAATGGAACTATAAAAAATAGTGGTGAAGTAAAAGAAGAAATAACTGATGCTATTAAAATGGAAGATTTAACTGACGAAGACAAGGAAACAATTCAAAATAACTTAGAAGGTATATTTGAAAAACTTGGTATTCTTGATGAAGAAGAACCAGAAGAAAGTGATATAGGACCAGAAGAAATATTACCTCAAAATGAAGTGGTAGCTGAATAATAGCTACTACTTTTTTTGTATTTACTTACGAACAAATGTATGTTAATATTATAATGTATGTATTTTAATAAATTGTGGTATAATAACTACTGTTAAAACGAGGTGTAATATGGAAAATATTATTATAAAAGGTGCTAGAGAAAATAATTTAAGAAATATAGATATAACTTTACCTAAAAATAAGCTAATTGTAATGACAGGAGTGTCAGGTTCAGGAAAATCATCACTTGCGTTTGATACAATTTATGCAGAAGGTGAAAGAAGATATATAGAAAGTCTATCAGCATATGCTAGACAGTTTTTAGGTGGTTCAGAAAAACCAGATGTTGATTCGATCGAAGGTTTGTCACCAGCTATTAGTATTGATCAAAAAACAACAAGTAAAAATCCTCGAAGTACTGTAGGAACAGTAACAGAAATATATGATTATTTAAGACTTTTATATGCAAGAATAGGTATACCTTACTGTCCTATACATAATAAACCTATATCTAGTCAAAGTATTGAAGAAATGACAAATCAAATATTAGGTTTAGAAGTAGGAACAAAAATTAGAATATTAAGTCCAATTGTATATGGTGAAAAAGGAACTCATGTAGATACATTAGAAAAACTAGTTAAAGATGGTTTTGTAAGAGTAGTAGTAGATAATGAAGATTATGATTTATCAGATGAGATAGTACTAGAAAAAAATAAGAAACATAATATTTTAGTTGTAGTAGATAGACTAATAATAAAAGAAGATATTAGAAGTAGACTTTATGAAGCAATTGAAATTGCATGTAAATTATCAAAAGGAAAAGTAGTAATAGATGTAATTGGTGATAAAGAAATCATAATGAGTGAAAAATATGCTTGTCCAGATTGTGATTTTAGTTTACCAGAATTAGAACCTAGAATGTTTTCTTTTAATGCTCCATATGGTGCATGTCCTGAATGTAAAGGACTTGGAATAAAAATGAAAGTAGATGAAGATTTAGTTATTCCGGATAGAAGTAAAAGCATAAAAGATGGTGGAATAGTAGCAATTAATTTAAATGATACTACTAATATTATTTATACTCAAATAGATACAGTATGTAATTATTATGATATAGATATGAATGCTAAAATAAGTGATATTCCTAGAGAAAAACTTGATATTTTGTTATATGGAACACCAGATATTTTAGATTTCAAATATGTTTCAAAAAACGGAAATACAAGAACTCAAAAAGATTTTTATGAAGGTATAATTACAAATTTAGAAAGACGATATGTAGAAACAAAAAGTGGATGGATTCGTGACTGGATAGAAGGATATATGACTGAACTTCCATGTGAAGCATGTAATGGAGCTCGTCTTAATGAATCAGTTTTAGCAGTTAAAATTAATAGTAAGAATATTCACGAAATGACTTTATTAAGTATAAAAGAATTACATAAATTTATTAATAATCTAAAATTAACTAACGAACAAAAAGAAATATCACGTTTAATATTAAAAGAAATAGATTCAAGATTATCATTTTTAATAAACGTAGGATTAGAATACTTAACACTTGCTAGAAATGCTGCAACTTTATCAGGTGGTGAAGCGCAAAGAATTAGATTAGCAACACAAATTGGTTCAAGATTAACTGGAGTCCTTTATGTACTAGATGAACCGTCAATCGGGTTACATCAAAGAGATAATCAAAGGTTAATTAACTCATTACTTGAAATGAGAGATTTAGGAAATACATTAGTAGTTGTAGAACATGATACAGATACAATGCTAGCAGCTGATTATCTTGTAGATATAGGTCCAGGAGCAGGTATTCATGGTGGTAATATTGTAGCAGAAGGAACACCAGCTGAGGTAATGGATAATCCAAATAGTTTAACTGGTAAATATTTAAAAGGTGAACTAAAAATTGAAGTACCTGAAACTAGAAGAAAAGGAAATAAAAAGTATATAGAAATAAAAGGTGCTAAAGAAAATAACCTAAAAAATATCAATGTTAAATTTCCACTAGGTACTCTTACATGTGTAACTGGAGTATCAGGTTCTGGTAAAAGTACATTAGTAAATGAAATTTTATATAAATACGCACGTAATAGTTTATATAAAACTAAAGAAAAACCTGGTAAATGTAAAGAAATTATAGGCTTAGAAAATATAGACAAAGTTGTTGATATATCACAAAATCCAATAGGAAGAACACCAAGGTCTAATCCAGCAACATACACAGGTGTATTTGACGATATAAGAGAAGTTTTCACTGAAACAAAAGAAGCTAAAATGAGAGGATATGATAAAGGAAGATTCTCATTTAATGTTAAAGGTGGTAGATGTGAAGCTTGTTGGGGTGATGGTGTTAAAAGAATAGAAATGCATTTCTTACCAGATGTTTATGTTCCTTGTGAAGTTTGTGGTGGTACTAGATATAATACAGAAACTTTACAAATTAAATATAAAGGAAAAAGTATATATGATGTACTTGAAATGCAGGTAGAAGAAGCATATCATTTCTTTGAAAATATTCCTAAAGTAAAAAATAAACTTCAAATGCTTATGGATGTTGGTTTATCTTATATTAAGCTAGGTCAAAGTGCTCCAACATTATCAGGTGGAGAAGCTGCTAGAGTAAAACTAGCTAAGGAACTTCAAAAGAAACCAACAGGTAAAAGTTTATTCATATTAGATGAGCCAACAACAGGTCTTCATACTGATGATATAAAGAAATTACTTATTATTTTACAAAGAATAGTTGATAATGGAGACACTGTTGTAGTTATAGAACATAATTTAGATGTTATTAAAATAGCAGATTACATTATTGACTTAGGTCCAGAAGGTGGAGATGGCGGTGGTACCATCGTTGCTAAAGGAACACCAGAAGAGATTTCTAAAGTGGAAGAAAGTTACACAGGTAAATTCTTAAAACCATTATTATAAAAGCAGTAAATTACTGCTTTTTCTTTTTATTTTAATAACTGTTATGCTATAATGTAGATGTTAGGAAGAAGATGATGATATGAAAATAGAATACGAATTAACAAAAAAAGAATATGAAAAAATAGTAAGAAAAGTAAACTCTAAATATGACAATATTTATATAATATTCGCATCAATACTTTATTTGATTGTTGTAAGAGACTTAATATTAGATAATATAAAAGTTGTTTTTTTACTATATATTGGTATGTTTGCATTAATATATGCACTTTTAAAGATTGCCAATTTAGTTATAAGTAAAATATTTGCACCAATAAATGAAAAAAAAGGATTAGTAAAATATGGTAACTGTACTTTAAAAACTACTAAAGAAAAAATAATCCAAGAATCTAGTGATAACAAACTTGAAATTTATTATAAAGATATAGTAAAAACATCAAATGATGGTAAATACTATTTAATATACACCAAAAATATAATATTGATTTTAAGTCAAAGTTTATGTACAGAAGAAGAATATGAAAAATTTATAAATATAGTAGAAGAAAATAAGCCTAAAAAAGAGAAAAAGAAATAAAAATAAGGAGGATTTTATGACACCACATATAGAAGCAAAAGAAAATGAAATAGCAAAAATAGTAATTATGCCTGGTGATCCAGTAAGAGCTAAGTTAATAGCAGATAAGTTTTTAGAAGATGCTAAACTTGTAAGCAATGTAAGAGGAATGAATACTTTTACAGGTACATATAAAGGAACAAAAGTAACTATAATGCCATCAGGTATGGGAATACCAAGTATGGGAATATATTCTTATGAATTATTTAAATTTTATAATGTAGATAAAATAATAAAAGTAGGAACTTGTGGTTCTTACTCTAAAGACTTAGATTTAGGAGATTTAGTTTTAGTAAATGGAAGTTATTCAGAATCTACATATGCTAAAGTTCAAGATAATGTAGAAGATGAAATAATGTATGCTAGTGACTATATTAATTTTTATTTAAGAGAAACAGCAGAAGAATTAAATAAACATATTACTATCGCTAATATTCATTGTAGTGATGTATTTTATGAAGAAGATGAAACATTAAAGAAAAAATTATATGATAAATATGGATGTATGGCATGTGAAATGGAATCATTCGCACTATTTCATAATGCTAAAAAATTTGGAAAAAAAGCTGCTCAAATTCTAACTGTTACAGATAATCTAATAACTGGCGAAAGAGCATCAAGTGAAAATAGACAAAATGATGTAATGACCATGATTGAAATAGCTATGGAAAGTGTAATTAAACTATGATAGATTTTAAATTACTACCTAAAATAGAGTTACATCTTCATCTAGATGGTTCAGTAAGACCAGATTCTGTCGCAGAAATTTTAAATCGTAATCATGAAGAAGTAAAATATGAAATGATTGCCAAAAATAAATGTGAAGATCTAAATGATTACTTAACAAAATTTTCAACACCAATATCTGCTATGCAAACAAAAGAAAATTTAAGTAGACTTGCTTATGAATTAGCAACAGATTTAAAAAATGATAAAGTTTTATATGCAGAAATAAGATTTGCACCAATGAAGCATTTAGAACAAGGTTTAAATAAATATGAAGTTGTCGAAGCTATTTTAGCAGGTTTATCTAGAGTAGATATTAAAACAAACTTAATACTTTGTATGATGCGAGGTGCATCATTAGATGAAAATATGGAAGTTATAGATTTAGCTAAACACTTTTATAGAAAAGGTGTATGTGCTGTTGATTTAGCAGGAGCAGAAGCATTATATCCAACAAGCGATTATAAAGATTTATTTACTTATGCTAAAAAGATAGG
>JAFTYN010000115.1 GCA_017461465.1 Bacilli bacterium | reverse complement strand
CATATGGCAAAAACGAAAAGACTTATTCAAGAAAATTTAAATTTAATTGATGTAGTATATGAAGTTGTGGATGCTAGGATGCCTTATTCATCAAAAATTAAAGATTTAGATGAATTTATTAAAAATAAACCAAGAATAATGGTTATGACTAAATCAGGTTTATGTGATAATAAAGAAACTAATAAATGGATTAAATACTATGAAAATAAAGGTTATAAAGTTGTACTAATGGATTTAGAACATAATCCTAATATGAATAATTTAATTAAAGCAACAGAAGAAATGATGAAAGAAAAATATCAAAAACAAGAAGAAAAAGGAATGATTAAAAGAAGAACTAGAATTTTAATCGTAGGAATTCCTAATGTAGGTAAATCAACTTTAATTAATCGTCTAGTTGGCAAGAAAGCTACTAATGTAGGGAATAAGCCAGGTGTTACTAAAAATTTAAATTGGATACGTATAAACGAAAAATTTGAACTTTTAGATAGTCCTGGAATATTATGGCCTAAATTAGATGAAGAAAAAGTAGCTTTTAATTTAGCTAGTTTAACAGCTATTAAAGAAGAAGTATTACCTTTATATGATGTGGTTGAATATATTTTAAGAACTTTAGAAAAGTATTATCCAGAAATCTTAAAAAATAGATATTTAGTTGATAGTATTGAAGAAGATTTTATTGATACTTTAGAATTTGTTGGTAAAAAAAGAGGATGTCTAATTAAAGGCGGAGAAATAGATTACGATAAAGTTATTAATATTATTATTAATGAAGTTAAAAATGGAATAATAAAGAATATTACTTTTGATAGGTTAGAGGATTATGAATAAAAACGAGATATTATATATATTAAGGAAGTACAATTTTGATTCAAGTAAATATATTGTTATTTCATCTGCTTCAATGGTTATTCAAGGATTAAAAGAAAGTACTAAAGATATAGATATTGCTGTATCTAAAGATTATTATGACTATTTAATTAATAATTATGAAGTAGAGTTTGAAAGAGAAAATTTAGGAGTAAATGTTTATTATATTGATAATGTTATAAATTTTAGTACTAATTACTATAACCCAGATGAAGTAGTAATGTATGAAGGTATACCAGTACAAAGTCTAGAAGGTATAAGAAATTTAAAAAGTGTCCTTGGTAGAGAAAAAGATATTAAAGATATTAACATAATAGATAAATATTTATATTTAAATCCACTTGCACTTGCATATTTAGGTGATTCTGTATATGAAGTACATATTAGAAAATATTTGATTGATAGGGGAAATATTAAAGTAAATGAACTTCAAAAGAAAGCTACTAATTATGTATCCGCAAAAAGTCAAAAAAGAGTTCTAGATGTATTACTTGAAAAAAACTTCCTTACAAGTAGTGAATTAGATGTAGTAAGAAGAGGGAGAAATACTAAAAGTCATAAAGCTCCAAAAAATACTGATATCATAACTTACAAAGCCGCTACTGGTTTTGAAGCATTAATTGGGTATTTGTATTTACAAAATAATACTAAACGTATAAATGAAATTATAGAAGAAATAATAGGTGATTAACGATGTATATATGTGGGAAAAATGTAGCAAGGGAATATCTTGAAAGTAATGAAGTTATAAAAAAAGCGTATTTAGCTAAAAATTATAATGATAATGAAATACTTAAAAAACTTAATAAAAGAACAAATAATATTGAATATGTTGATAAAAGAGAACTTGATAGGATTACAAAAGAAAACCATCAAGGTATTATATTATGTGTGCCTGATTTTAAATATAGTGATTTAGATACTGTTTTAAATAAAGAAGATGCTCTTGTTGTAATATTAGATCATTTAGAAGATCCTCATAACTTCGGAGCTATAATACGTACTTGTGAAGCAGCAGGTGTAGATGGAATTATAATTCCCAAAAATCGAAGTGTTGATGTTACTAGCACTGTTATAAGAACTAGTGTAGGAGCTTCTAAATATGTACCAATTATTCAAATAACAAACTTAAATCAAACTATTAATGAACTTAAAAAGAATGGTTATTGGGTAGTAGGAACTGATATGGATGGTACTCCATATGATGAAATTGATTATAAAGGAAAAACATGTATAGTAATAGGCAGTGAAGGGTTTGGTATGAGTCATTTAGTAAAAGAAAATTGTGATTTTATAGCTACAATTCCAATGCATGGTAAAATTAATAGCCTTAATGCATCAGTAGCAGCGGGGATTGTTATTTATGAAGCTGTAAGGATAAGAAAGTAATGGATTACCGTGAACTTAATGATTTTGAATTAGTCTCTTATGTAAGAGAGAATAGTGAAGAAGCTAATGAACTTTTATATGACAAATATAAACCTTTGATAGAAAAAAATGCAAGAAGATTACTTAAATATTGTAATTATAATGGCTTAGAATTAAACGATTTAATTCAAGAAGGAATGCTTGGCTTATCTAGAGCAATAGATACTTTCAATGATAGTAAAGAAGCATCTTTTTATACATATGCTAAAACATGTGTTGAAAGGAAGCAACTTTCTGCTATAATATCTAGTCAAAGACAAAAGCACAAACTTTTAAATGAGTCGGTTTCTTTCGAAATGTATGATAAAGAAGAGACAGAAGTAAAGACTGTTGATTCTTGGCTTATAGATAATAGCTATAATCCTGAAACAGTTATGTTTGATTATGAAAATAGTCATGAATTAATAGAAAAAATTGGAAAGATTTTAACTGATTTTGAATTACAAGTTTTTGAACTTAAACTTGCAGGATTTTCATATATTGAAATATCTGAAATCTTAGATAAAGATAAAAAACAAATAGATAATGCAATACAAAGAATAAAAGCAAAGATAAGAGATAGTTTAAAAAGGTGATAATATGGGAGAAAAAGGAAGTTTAAAGAATTTATATAAAGAACTTTGGATGAGAATAAATTATCGTCTAAGGAAAAAGAAAGAAGAAGAAGAACTTATACGTAGAATGGAAAAAAAGTATAAGTTAAGCTTTAAAGATAAAACTAAACTTTCTTTTTCTTTAATATTAGGAACTATCTTTTATTCTTTTTTTAGTATATTTTCAAAAAGAAAAGAAATTACAATAAAAGCTATAGAAAGTGAAAAAGATTTAACTGAAGTAAAAAAACAAGTAAGTGAAATAAAAAAAGAAGCTACTAGAAGTATTAATAGTGTTCAAATAACTAAATGCGAAGAAAAAATTAAAAGAATTGATAACATCATTAATACTACTTCATATAAGCATAAATCAATTGAAAAAATTAAAAATGATATAGTAATATGTAGAGCATATATAGATATTAAAAAAGAAAATATAGTAAAAGAAGAAAAAAGAATTAAGAAAATAAATCAAAATTTACAAGAAGTAAAAGAAGATATAAAGAAAACTACTAAAAAAATTGATAGCATTATTATTGACGGAAAAAATATAGATAAAGAAAAGCAAATTTTAGATATAAAAAAAGAAATAGATGCTATTGAAAGAAAGATAAAAGAAAATAATATATTAGAAGAGGATATAGAAAAGATTGATAAGTTTTTACTTTTGTCAAATTCAGAAGAATTAAAAAAACTAAAAGTTAAAGCTGAAAATAAAATTAATGAGTTAAAGAAAAAAGAAGCAGAAACTAACAAAAAAACAAGTGAAAAGAAAAAGCAGGAAACAAAAAAAGTTGAAGTAAAAAAAGAAAAAAAGAACAAAGAAGAAAAGGAAGGTTTAAAGAAAGAATTAAAAAATAAAAAACAAGAAATCAAATAAATTAAAAAAGAAACTAAAAAGAATATAGACGCAGAATCAAAAAGAGATTTTAATTATTTTAATAAAATAATAATAAAATATATTGTTGTTAATAGTAAGCAAATTTTAGGAATTATAAAAAGTGTTAAAACAAAAAGAGGACTATTAACAAGATTAAAAGCATTTTCAAGAAGAACATTAAGTTTATGTGCATCGTTACTTCCAATGACTATTTTTAAAAATAAAGCTTTAGCTACTTTAACTTCAGCTATTTTATT
>JAFTYN010000114.1 GCA_017461465.1 Bacilli bacterium | reverse complement strand
GTTACAGTTCAGTCAAGGAACTGAAAAATAAGTGAGTTTTGCTCACTTTTTAAATTACTCAAAAATAGATTGATTATTAAAAGCATTGTTAATAGATTGTAAAATATCAATTTTTTGTTTTTTACAAGTTAATATGCAACTTTTAATTATTAAATAATTATTAGCACCATCAAGACTTCTAAATTTTCCTACCTTTTGTTTGATTTTTACACCCCTTTGTGAAGATTCTGCGGCATTATTTGTTGACGGAACATTGAAATCTTTCAAAAAATATAATACTTCATCTCTATCACCACGTATATTACTATCCATTTTCTTATTATCGTATTTTAATCTAGTAAATAGTTTAAGTTCATCATCAAATAGATAATTGTCAGTATCATTTCTTAATTCAAATTCCCATTCATTAATGATATCATTATATTCACGCATTATGTCTGATAATTCATTATCACTAAATCTTTCTTTTTTGGCTTCAATATATTCATTTCTTAAATTGTTATACTTAGTAAAGAAAAGTGCTAATTTCTTTGGTGCTTCATGATTTATAAAATCATATATACCTTTTAAATATCTTTGAATATGAGAAATACATTGGGATAGGAAAAGTCCATATTTATTGTATAATTCAGTTCCATCTTTTACAATAACACCTTTAAATTGTGGGAGGAAGTTTATTTTGTCTAAAGCCTCTTGCGATTTATGTTTACTTGGCCATAATCTAACATATTGATTATTACAAGCACAAAGAACATTATAACCATCACCATTTATCTTTATCTGTGACTCATCATGATTTAGATAATATGACTCTAATAGTTTCCATTCTATTTTACTTATGTCACTAGATAAATTATTAGCTAAATTATTTTCCCAATTAATTAGTGTACCCTTCGATAAAGTAATTCCACCATTTGAAATATCATTTATAAATTGAACTATACCATCTGTTGAATTTGGTAAATTAATCATTAAATCCATTGAAATGGCTTTAATGTTGTTTCCATATTGTACATATTGATTATGGCATTCCGGTATATGATATTTACCATCTTCATGTATATAATATCTATATCTTTTTATACATTTTGTTATTTTTATATCAATAACTACTTTTTCAATATATCTTTTGTTTTTATTATTTTCATTTTTATTTACTTCTATAATTTCTTCTTCTACATCTCCTGAATTAATAAATTGTTCTAGTTTATTAATTAAAGAATGAGGAGAATGTTTATCTTGACCGCCTTGTTTCTTATTTGATTTTTCTCTACGATTTGTAATTACTTTTTTATATCCATTAGTTCCTGATGGTTTACTAGAATTAGAACTATCCTTGTTATCTTTAGTTTTCAATCTTAATATTTCTTTCGCTTGTTCTTCATTAATCTTTTTTAAATCTTCTATAGTGGCATTTAATGTCTCTATAGTTTTATTAAGATTTTTTACTAATTTGTTTGTTTCTTTTAATAATTTTTCTTGAGTTTCAAATTTTAGTAGTAATTCTTCATAATCTTTAAATAAATTATTTTCATAATTTCTTATTCCCATTAGAATCACTACCTTTCATGTTTCCATTATTTCATAAATTTCACGTAAATAAAAGTCTATTATTTTCTCTAAAAATAAGTTATAATTATACTAAAAAAGAAATAGACGCTAATATTTATCTATTTCTTGACTGAACTGTAAC
>JAFTYN010000113.1 GCA_017461465.1 Bacilli bacterium | reverse complement strand
TATTTTTCCTTCAATAATTATATTATCCCCTTCGTAGTTAAGCTCACTTATAGCTTTGGCATTAGTAGAATCAAAGTCTCTACCTTTTATAATTAAACTTTTCTTTTCTTCTTCCTGTTTAAGCGCTAGTGCTTCTTTTTGTTTATCTTCTTCTATTTGTTTTAATATGGCATTACTTGCTTCAATGTTAATATTAATATTTATAATTAAATCGTTATATCCTACGTTATTTAAATCTTCTTTTAATCTATCTAAAATACTAGAAAGTTTCATTTCTTCTGCTTTATTACTTACTTCTAAAGTTAGTGTATCATTTTCTATATTAGCATTTATACCTCTAAACATATCAAGTAAAGGTTGCTCTTTAGAATATACTGAAATGAAATGATTATAATATTTTTCAACTTCTCCGTAGTCTTTAGAAACAATATTACATACTACTTTTTTTTCATCATACATATTATATTTTTCATTTATTAGATTGTTTAATCTATCGTATGTATCAACAGGTAATATTTTATCTAGTGTAATTAAAAATTTTACACTGTTATCTTTCTTATTAACATTAATTCTATCTAAGTTTCCATACTTGAAATCAGAATATAATTCTACCGGCATATTAACTTGTTCTAAAAGTAATTTTAATTTATCATGCATACTATCACCTTCTTATATATTCTATCAAAAAATGCCATAATTTAAAAGAAAAAGCGATGAATTATCATCACTTTACCATCCATCCATTTGGAAGTTCTCTTTCACCAGTTGTACTTATAGCACAAGGCTTATTCCATAGTTTATTTTCAATAACTAAATTAGTTGAAGCACCACCATCCATATTAACAGCATTATATGCACCATAACGCTCTAATATAGTAATAACATCATTTAGAGTTGCTCCTCCTCTACCACTCCAGTTATATCTATTTACACCATTTCCATCGATTACTAAGAAAAGAACTATTCCATCTTTTCTTTGCGCTAATACTGTACGAGGATTAATTCCCCAACCACCATTACCACTTATGTTTGCAGACTTGCCATTAACTATTAAAAATGGACCAAATTCTATTGCATCACGCATTCCATTATTTATAGCATCATATGCAGTAGAATAAGTAAGCATTAAAATATTATCTTTTGTAAATCCAGCTAATTCTCTAACTACATTTCCATTTCCCCATACTAACTTACCATCTTTAATAACTGCTCCCATAGGTCTACCACCATTACCTTGACCATTCGGATCTTCGAAGCCACCTGCATTTATAGCAGCTAAAGCCCCATTTTCTATAGACATATTAAGTAATGTTTGTCCATATGTCCCTAGATACTTAGTTTGCACTAGAGATACTCTAGATGGATCATATATTGCTACTAAATAAGCATCATAACCATTATATTCAAATTCAATAAGCTTATATACATCATCTTTTTCACGCTCTAAAATTGCTTTTTCATAACTTGATGCATATTTTATATCTTCATCAGTGCCACCTATTACTATTTGGCTAGCATCTGTACCACTACTAAATGCCTCTATTGTATTTTGGCTTAAAACTTTGTTAATCATTTCATCAGAATAAAATATTCTAGCTAAATATTTATGATCCATTGAAGTCATTGCAGTAGTTACTAAAAAATCTCTAAAATAACTATATGGTCCATATGTTAAAAAGAAACATACGAATAAAATTATATCAATAAAAATAAAAAATATTATTTTTTTCACTTTATCACCTATTCTATAACATAAGGACTTTCATTAGTTCCTTCTCCAGATAAGATAGCAATATCTGGTTTTAAATACATAGTAACTCTTAACCCTAATTCATCTGTAAGTTCACCTGCATATATTCTTCCTTCTTCTAAAACTTCATATATACTATTATCTGAAGTTATTGTTCTAGTAGCTAAGAAATATTTTGGTACATCAGTAATAAATAGTTCACCTAATTGAAGTAATCCAACTTTTGCCTTTTCTTTATACTCTGCTATTTTATTAAAATCATACTTATATGTTTTATCATATCTACCTGTATTGAAATCATGCTCTAATATATAATCTTGGTTAGTTAACTTATTATAAAATGTAGTATTTAAATATTTACCAACATCTTGAGAAACTGAATAATAATTTGATTTACCAAAATAAGTAATTAAATCTTCACCATCGTCATTTTTAACAATGCCATTCATAGCAATTTTTACATATTCATCATCAGTTTCTATAATTCTCCAAGTGTAGCCACTATAATTTAAATATTCACCAACATATTTTTTATTTAATATATTTTCAGTAGTTTTATCTAATAAATAAGGAGTTTCTTTAGTTCCATTACCTCTTATGACTTCTATGTCACCATTTAAAGTAATAGTCGGTCTTACACCATAACTATAATAAGTAGTACCAGAATATGAAGTATTATTTAAACTACCTTTTGAATAAACATACCACGCCACATTATCTTTATCAGTATTGCTAGTCCACCAGTATTCACCTATATTAAGATAACTTTCTTCTCCACCTGCTTTTTGATATTCATAAGCAGATAATAAACCAACTTTATCTTCTACTACTTGTTCACATTTTAAACTATCTTCTGAAACAACGTCAATACATGTTTTAGTATTAACTATGTAAGAAGTATTAGATAAACTCTCATAAAAAGATTTTAATTCATTATTTTCATCATTAAGCCAAGATCTAACATAAGAATTCTCATAATTAGTATTAATAGACCATACTAAACTAGTTTGAGGATCTTCTGTAATTAATTTTACTTTATTATCCTCGGCAGAAACAATTCTCCATAATCTTCCGGAATAAATGACATAATTATTTAAATTGTTTCCTATATATCTATATACGTTATCCTCTTTATATAATCCTTCATTTATGGTAGTAATATTTTTATCTAATGTTATTAATTCATATAAAGGTGTGTTTTCCTCTATTTTAAGATGCTCTAATCTATAAAAATGTATAAGTCTATATCCATAAAATATAAAACATCCTAAAATAAATACAATATTAATAAATATATAAATACTTCCTAATTTTATCTTTTTCTTTTTCTTTGTCATTTTATTCCTCTATTAAATTTATTCCATTCATTTCTTCAGGTATTTTCATATCTAGTAAATGTAAAATAGTTGGAGCAATATCTGCAAGTTTTCCATCTTTTAATTTAATATTTTCTCTATTGATTATAAAAGGCACAGGATAAACTGAATGACTAGTAATTACGTTATTATCATCATCTAACATCCAATCACAATTACCATGATCTGCAGTTACTATAAGTGTTCCACCAATTTCTTCTATTTTTTTATAAATTTTACCTAGACATTCATCTACACATTCTACAGCTGTAATAGCAGCAGGAATTACTCCAGTATGTCCTACCATATCGCCATTTGCAAAGTTTAAGATAATAACATCATAATTTTCCATAACAGGTAATAATTTATCTGTTATTTCTCTAGCACTCATTTCTGGTTTTAAATCATATGTGGCAACTTTTGGTGATGGAATTAGCACTCTATCACAATTATTTAACTCTTTTTCTACACCACCATCAAAGAAATATGTGACATGTGCATATTTTTCTGTTTCAGCTATTCTTAATTGTTTCTTACCATTATCTGCTAAATAATCTCCTAAAGTATTTTTTAAATCTTGATTATTAAATGCCGTAGTTTTAATAACTTCATCACTAAGAGGCATCATAGTAACTAATTTTAAATTATTTATAAAAGGTCTTTCAAATCCGTTAAAAGCTGGATTTGTTAATGCACTAAATAATTCTCTACCACGGTCTGGTCTAAAATTAAATAATATTAAGCCATCATTTTCTTCAACAATTCCATTTTTATCAAGTACTACTGGAACTACAAATTCATCATATACTTCTTTTGCATAACTATCTTTTATTGCATCATGATAATTACTATATTCTAAGCCTTCACCTTTAGTTATAGCATCATATGCAAGTTTGATTCTGTCCCATCTATTATCCCTATCCATAGCATAATATCTACCGCTTATAGTGGCAATAGTGCCAATACCTGCTTCTTTTATTTTTTCAGATAGTCTATCTAAAAAAGACTCAGCTATATTAGGAAGAGTATCTCTACCATCTAAAAACATATGTAAATATAAATCTTTAATATTATTTTCTTTGGCCATATCTATTAGAGCAAATAAATGATTTATATGTGAATGTATTCCACCATCACTTAATAATCCAAAAATATGTAATTTAGAATTATTTTCTTTAGCGTGATTCATAACATCTAAAAATTCTTTATTTTCAAAAAATTCTCTCGTTTTTATTTTTTCTGTTATAAATTGAAGTGGCTGATATACAATGCGGCCTGCTCCAATATTCATGTGTCCCACTTCACTATTACCCATTTGACCTTCTGGTAATCCTACAAGCTCTCCACTTGCTTCTAATAATGAATGTGGATATTTATTCCATAGATAATCAAAATTAGGTTTATTAGCTTTCATGAAAGCATTACCATGCTCACTTTCTCTAATACCTACACCATCTAGGATGCATAATAAAATTGGTTTCATATCTATCATCTCCTTATAACATTTTACCATAAATTCTAATTAAATTATTAAAATTCCTAATATTTACACATTTATTACTATTATTTGTAAATATTTAATTTTTATAAAAAGAAAAAGAAGCATATTACATGCTTCTTGTATTACTTTTTGAATTGTCTCCAAGTAAGTCCATACTTTTTTCAACATCTATTAAAGCTTTTACAGTTACACTAGTTGGCTCTTGACCATATTGTTTATATAAATAGTATTCTGTAATATCTCTTTGACTTTTTAAGAATCTTGTTGATAAATCTACACCACGTAAATTAGCAATTGCAGTAGTATCATTTGCTGCAGCTTT
>JAFTYN010000021.1 GCA_017461465.1 Bacilli bacterium | reverse complement strand
TGTCTGATAACGATTTCTGCCACCCCTTTAGGAAATCCTTATAAATAAAAGGATTGTGAAGATTTAGATCTTGCACATTTTATATAAAAGATAGATGAAAATGACTAAAAATGGATATTTTTTATAAAAAACGCTTTATTTTGGGGTAGGAATTTGTGACTTGATAACGACGTGCCACTCCATCATAAATGTAGACTGATTAATTAATATAAAAGAGATAGATAAATAGTAATTTGAAAGTGAGTTTTTGAATTTAAAAATTATGTGATATAATATTTTCAGTAAGAAAGGAAACACGAGTATGCAAAACAACCGTAATAGCTATAAACAATTAGTAATTACAATTAAATCAATGAATAATTGGTTGTTTTAATGTTTCATAATTAATTTAAAAAAGTTAGCTATAAACTAGGAACAACATTCTAGTTTTTTTATTGGAGGAAGTAATATGAGTAAAGGAAAAGTAATAGTAGGAATGTCTGGTGGAGTAGATTCATCAGTTGCAGCAATAGTATTAAAAAATCAAGGATATGAAGTAGAAGGATTATATATGAGAAATTGGGATTCATTTGCTAATAGTGAATATAATGGTGCACCAGTAGGTAAAACTGGAATATGCCCTCAAGAAGAAGATTACAATGATGCTAAAGCAGTATGTGATAAACTTGGTATTCCTCTTCATAGAAAAGATTTTGTTAAAGAATATTATGATTATGTATTTGAATATTTTTTAGATGAATTAAAAAAAGGAAGAACTCCTAATCCAGATATAATGTGTAATAAATATATTAAATTTGATCAATTTGCAAAAGAAGCTGAAAAACTAGGAGCAGATTATATAGCAACAGGTCATTATTGTAGATTAGATGATGGAATATTTAAAAGAGCTATAGATGATAATAAAGATCAAACTTACTTTTTATCACAAGTGTCTAAAGAACAATTAAAAAACGTTTTATTCCCAATTGGTGATATGTTAAAACCCGATGTAAGAAAAATAGCAGAACAATATGATTTAATTACTGCAAAGAAAAAAGATTCAACAGGTATATGTTTTATTGGCGAAAGAAATTTAACTAATTTTTTAAGTAATTATTTACCAACTACACCAGGTGATATAGTAAATATAGATACAAAAGAAGTAATAGGTAAACATATTGGATTAATGTATTACACAATAGGACAAAGAAGGGGTCTTGATATTGGTGGTACAAATGAAAGAATGTTTGTTGTTGGAAAAGATTTAAATAAAAATATTCTTTATATTTGTATTGGAGAAGATAATGATTATTTAATAACTGATTCATGCATAGTAGAAGATATTAATTATTTGGGTAATGAAAAAATAACAAAATGTACTGCTAAATTTAGATATAGACAAAAAGATGTAGATGTAGAAGTTGAGCGGCTATCTGATAATGAGATTATTGTTAAATATCCACAGGGAGTAAAAAGAGTAACTCCAGGACAAGCATGTGTATTATATGATGGAGAAAAATGTCTAGGTGGAGGAATTATAAAAGAAGTTCGTAAAAATAATAAAAAACTTTGGTATTTATATTAATAATAAATTACAATTTATAGAGTAGAGAAATCTACTCTTTTATGTTATAATGATGTGGAATTGGAAGTGATATTATGTCAAAAACTGATAATGTTAAAGGATATGAAGATAAAAAGACAATTAACTGGTATCCTGGACATATGGCAAAAACGAAAAGACTTATTCAAGAAAATTTAAATTTAATTGATGTAGTATATGAAGTTGTGGATGCTAGGATGCCTTATTCATCAAAAATTAAAGATTTAGATGAATTTATTAAAAATAAACCAAGAATAATG
>JAFTYN010000112.1 GCA_017461465.1 Bacilli bacterium | reverse complement strand
TGATTGCTTATCTTTGAATTTATATGTATAATAAAAAATTAAGATGATTATTATAGTGGGGGAAATATGGTAAGAAAAGTATTATTGATAATGACAGTTTTATTGCTTTCAGTAAGTCTTGGTTTTTCTAATACGAAATTTAAAGAAAGTGAATCTAAAGAAGAATATTCTATACCTAAAGTTTACTTTGAGGGTAATATCAATGAAATGTATGATAAAAGTGATGAAAGAAAAATAAAACTAAAATATGAAAGTAATGATATTAATTTTGAAGGTTATGCTTCTATAAAAATTCAAGGTTCATCAAGTTTAAGATATGAAAAAAAGAATTATACAATAAAGTTATATGATGATGAAAATCTTGAAAATAAAAAAACTATTGATTTTGGTTGGGGAAAACAAAGCAAGTACTGTTTAAAGGCAAATTGGATAGATAAAACACATGCTAGAAATGTCGTTACTGCAAAATTAGTTGGTGAAGTTCAAGAAAAATATAGTTTATTTGAGAGTTCACCTAATAATGGTGCTATAGATGGCTTTCCTGTAGAAATATATATTAATGATGAGTTTTTAGGAGTATATACTTGGAATATCCCTAAAGATGCTTGGATGTTTGATATGGATGAGAATAATCCTAATCATTTAGTGGTAGTAGCTGAAGAGTGGAGTAACAATACTTTATTTAAAGAAGAACCAAGACTAGGCTCATGGGGATTTGAAGTAGGAGAGCCAACAGAAGAAAATTTAAATAAATTTAAAAGATTAGCTAACTTTATCATGTATAGTGATGATGAAACATTTGAAAATGAATTTAGAGATTATTTAGATTTAAATGCAACACTTAATTATTTTATTATTATGGAATTTGCAGAGTTACAAGATAATGTTACTAAAAATCTTATTTTAGTAACATATGATGGTATTATTTGGTCTCCAACATTATATGATTTAGATTCTTCATGGGGAACTAGCCCTTGGGGAACTAGTAAGTTAGATTATTATAATTCATATGATTATTTAGCTAGCACATTATGGCAAAGAGTCTCAGAAGTTTTTAAAGGTGAAATAGCTAATAGGTATTTTGAACTTAGAAAGAATATTCTAACTAAAGAACATGTCATGAATTTATTTTATGATTTTGAAAATATGATACCAGAAGAATCATTTAAAAAAGAAGAAGCAAGGTGGACTTTGATACCAGGATATAGTTATACACAGATAGAAAAATTTTTAGATATTAGAATACCTTTAATAGATGATAAAATGAAAAAAAGAAAAGAATCATAGAAATGTGATTCTTTTTGTATATTTTTATAAATCTTATACATTATATAAGTGGAGGGATAAAATGAAAAATAAAAAAGAAGAAGTAAATGTATTAGATGAACTTAATAAAGGCGCTTGTATGGGAAGAGATGCAATACATTTTATTTTAGATAAAGTAACTGATGAGAAGTTAAAAGAAGAATTAGATGTTCAGTATAATAAATATAAAGAAATATCAGAAAGAATAAGAGAGTTATATCCTGAATATAGTGAAGATGAACCACATAAGACTAATGCTATGAATAAAGTAATGACATGGTATGGTATAGAAATGAGAACCATGAATGATGATAGTACTTCCAAACTTGCAGAACTATTAATGCAAGGTACTAATATGGGAATTATTGAAGGTAGAAAACTACTTAACCATAAAGATACTGATAAGGAAGTAGAAAAAATAATTGAAGAATATGTAGAGATGCAAGAAGCAGCAGTAGAAAATTTAAAGACTTTTT
>JAFTYN010000111.1 GCA_017461465.1 Bacilli bacterium | reverse complement strand
TATACTTTTCATAACTATCACCACTACAACAATTATATCATAGTAAATAATTAAAAAAGATATAGAAACTAAATTAGTTTATCTATATCCTTAGGAACATTATCATTTACCACTGCTTCAATTATCTTGTTTTCCTTCTCTTTAGAAACTTCTTTTCCAGTCATCATACTAAGTTCATGAATTACTTCTCTTAAAGTACCCTCATTTTTAAGATCACTATCTTGAAGTTTTTTAGCAAGCTCCAAAATAGTATTTTTATTTACATTAGTTTTCTTTTCAACCCTATTAAAAAAACTATCTGAAAAGTTCATTAAATATCACCCTAAAATAATATATGTTTATTGTTAGAAGTTGTGATATATGTTAAAATAATAAATCAAGGTGATAATATGAAAGTAAAGTATTATAGTTTAAAAGAATTAATAAATAAAAATACTCCTATAGAAATTATTGATAGGATTATTATGGAAATACTTAAAGTAACTCTACCTGTTAAAGAAGATTATCCTGAATATAAAGATTGGTTTTTAAATAAACAAGTAAAAGGTATTAGTCTTGATAGAGATATAATCTTCGCAGTATATAATAACGAAATTGTTGGAGTTTCCTCAATTAAAGGAGATAGCATAGAAAAGAAAATATGTACACTTTATGTAAAAAAATGTTTTAGAAGAAATTCTATTGGTACAAATCTAGTTAATTTATCTTGCATGGAACTAGAAACAGATAAACCACTTATTACTATATCTTCTAATAAATTATATGATTATAGAAAGATTATTCTTGAAAGAGACTGGGAATGTAATGAAGTTATTGATAATCTATATAAATTTGATTCGGATGAATATGTATTTAATGGTTCTTTATATGTTAAGAAAGATAGTCCTTGTGAAGAATTAATTAAGACATATAAAAAGAACCCTAATGATAGATTTATTAAAATCAAAATATTTAATACTAGAATTGATAATATAATTATTAGTTTTAGAAAATATATAAAGGCTATGTTATAATATACTAGAGGTGTTTTATGAAAGGTATAAAAGAATTATTAATTATTATAGTTTGCGCTTTATCATGCGTATTTATTATAAATTATGAATATAAAGAAGGAATTAATTTTGATATTAAAGGTAACGAAATAAAATTAAGTTATAATACTAAAAATCCTATTGTTGCTATTGATATAGATAAATATGGTTATGTTGTATTAGAGTTATATCCAGATATTGCTCCTAATACAGTTAACAACTTTGTTAATTTAATACTTGATGGATTTTATGATAATAATTCATTTCATAGATTAGTTCCAGGATTTGTTCTTCAAGGAGGAGATCCAAATGGGAATGGTACTGGAGGACCAGGATATAGTATTAAAGGTGAATTTACTAGAAATGGATTTAAAAATACTTTAAAACATACTGAAGGTATTATCTCTATGGCTAGAGCTAAAGGTTATAATTCAGCAGGTTCTCAGTTTTTTATTATGCTTGGTAATGCTGAAACTTTAGATAACAAATATGCAGCTTTTGGTAAAGTTATTGAAGGAATGGATGTACTTAGAAAAATAGAAAAAACAGAAACAGTGTTAGATAGTGAAACTGGTAAGCTTAAAAATAACATAACTATTAATAAGATAGTAGTTGATGTTAATGATACTAAAATAAGTGATACTATAAAATTAGAATATTAAAAGAGTAGATAAAAATCTACTCTTTTTTAATAATATCTTCCTTTAATTTCTCTTTTTAAAGATTTTAAATATACATCTAATCTCATTAAATAAGAAATCATATCTTCATTTTCCAATCTTGATAAACCTTCTATTTCTTCATTTCTTAACCATAAATCAAATACTGAAGTAATAGCATCATCTAAAGATTTTAAATTATCTTTTAAAACACTCTCATTAGTTTTATAATATCCACAAGTATCAATAGCAGTTAATTTTTGACCATCAAACATTAGATTAAATGGTAAATCATATATAGCAATATGTTTTTCTGATAAAGCTACTACATCTGCTTTCATTCTTAAATAAGCTTTTATTAATGACCTAAAGTTTATATTATAGATATTAGTAATATCTAAAGTACTTTCTGTACTAAATAAATCACCTTCAACACATTTAGTGCGATAACCTTTTAAAACGCCATTGACTGTATATAATTGCTTTGGAAAAGCAAAAGAATTTAAATCCACTTCATGAGTAGTTATAATTTTACTAACGTCATAATCTTTTCCAGTAAATAACATTTCATCATTAAAAAATATCTTATAAGCATCTTTATCACTATTAGATTTGAAACATTCACCTTCTGAACCTGCTCCAATAGACATAAGACATTTCATTTTTAAATATATTGCAAAAGTAACATCACTTTTAAAATCCATCTGTCTTTCCATAAACCCCACCTCTTTTATGGCAACTATTCTAACATAATTAACTATTTTGTCAAATTAGTGTATAATACACGTATAAATTGAAAGAAGGAATATTATGACTAAAATATTTGATTGGAAAGAAAAAATTAATGAATCAGAATTAGATGAAATAAGTAGTGCCATAAAAGAAGGTAAACTAGTTATATTTCCGACTGAAACCGTATATGGAATCGGAGCGAGCATCTATAACGATGATGCTTTAAAAAATATTTTTATTACTAAAGGAAGAGCACAAGATAATCCACTTATAATACATGTTTCTAGTAAAGAAATGATTAAAGAAATTGTTACAGATATATCTGATATTGAAAATAAATTGATTGATGCTTTTATGCCAGGACCATTTACTTTAATTCTTAACAAGAAAAAACATATATCAAATATAGTTAGTGCTAATTTAGATACTGTAGGAATAAGAATGCCAGATAGTAAAATAGCCAGAACAATTATTGAAAAATCAAATACACCAATAGCAGCACCTAGTGCCAATTTATCTACTAAACCAAGCTGCACTAATCTAAATGATTTACTTGAAGATTTTAATAATAAAGTTCCTTATATTATCGATGGAGGAGCATCTAAAATCGGAGTAGAATCCACAGTAGTAAAAGTTATAAATGGAATACCAACTATATTAAGACCAGGAAAAATAACACCAGAAGATATTTATGAAGTAACTAATTCCGTTAATATTGATAAAAATATAAATGAAGTAAAAACAGGCAAAGTTGAAAGTCCTGGTATGAAATATAAACATTATGCTCCTTCTAGTAAATGTTTACTTGTATATATGAATAATGAGAATGATATGATTAATGAAATAAATAAGCATATTGCAAAAAAAACTTATGTTATAGGTTATAAAGAACACCAAAATTTAATTAATACTAACAATTTTTATTCTTTCGGTAGCATAAATAATTATGAAGAAATCTCAAGTAAT
>JAFTYN010000110.1 GCA_017461465.1 Bacilli bacterium | reverse complement strand
TCCTGGAACTTCTAATTTTGATGCTGCTTTACAAGTCATTTCTATAATAAATACCATAAACATTATTGTTGCAGGTAAAACTAAACAAAGAAATCCAATTAACCAGTATTTCCAGTTAGCATACCAAGCATCTTTATCATAACAGTCTAATAAAACCGCTAAAAATATATAATTACTTCCGCCAGTAAAGATAGTTAGTATAAGCCATAACCACCAATTTTCTTTTTTTAATAATTCCATATTATCCTCCTAAAATATCTCTAATTTTTTGAGTAACTGAATTAACATCTAATTCTAGCTTCTTAATAATTATATCACATTTACCTTGAACAATAAATTTATCTTTTATGGCAAATGTATATATTGGAGTATTATAACCGTGATTAGAAGCGTAAGCACAAAGCATTTGTCCTAAAGAACCAATTATAGCACTTTCTTCATATATGAATATTGGTTTACCTTTACTAAGTAAGCTTTCAAATAAATTAGTATCTATAGGTTTAATAAATCTAGCATTTACTACCCCTATACTATATTTATGTCTAAATAATTCTTTACTAATACTAACTGCATTTTCTAAAAAATCTCCATAACTTATGATTGTGCCATCTAAACCTTTTCTTAATTCTTCCCAAGAACCAATTTGAATCTTTTCATAGTTAGAAACCTCATAGTTAATTCTATTTCTTGAATATCTTATAGCACATGGCTTATTAGAATTAAAAGCAGTATAAAGCATATTACCACTTTCTATACTATCTTTAGGTGCCATTATAACCATATTAGGAATATGCGATAAATATGAAATATCATAAATACCTTGGTGAGTTTCACCATCTTCTCCAACTATTCCAGCTCTATCTATGCCAATAACAACATTAGTATTCATTCTAGCTATATCTTGCTGTACTTGGTCATATCCTCTTTGAAGAAAAGTTGAATATATAGATACAAATGGTTTCTTCCCGCATAACGCCATACTATTAGCCATTACTAAAGCATGCTCTTCCGCTATTCCAACATCAATAAATCTCTTTGGATATTTCTCTTTAAAACCATTTAATTTAGCACCATTAGCCATAGCAGGAGTTATAGCAACTATTTCTTCATCTTTTTCTGCTAAATCTATTAACTGCTTAGAAATTGTTTCACTCCAAGATATTTTATCATCATCAGGTTTTATAGCTTTACCTGTTTCCTTATCAAATTTTCCAATACCATGCCAAGTTCCAGTTTTATCTTCTTCAGCATATTTATAGCCTTTTCCTTTTTCTGTTATAACATGAATTAAAACAGGTCTTGTTTCTTTTTTAGCCATCTCTAAATACATAATTAATTCATCATAATCATGCCCATTTATAGGTCCATAGTAATTAAGACCAAATTCTTCAAAAAGATATCCTTCTTTCATATATATCTTTTTTACTGATTCTTTAACAAGTTTAATTCCTTTATATAAGTGTTTACCCACACCTGGAATTTTATTTAAAGTACTTTTAGTACCCTTTTTAGCACTATTATATTTAAAATTACTTCTTATTTTATCAAGTGTATTATGAAGTGCTCCAACATTTTCTGAAATACTCATTTCATTATCATTTAATATTACTATTAATTTAGTATCTAAACTACCGATATGATTTAAAGCTTCATAAGCAAGTCCATTACCTATAGAGCCATCACCAATAACTGCTACTACATTATATTTTTTCTTATCCATGTCACGAGCTAAGGCAAAACCAGTAGCAGCACTTAAGCTAGTTGAAGAATGACCAGCTTCATAACAATCATATACTGATTCTGCTCTTTTTTGAAAACCAGATAGACCATTATACTGTCTTAAATTTTTAAATTCTTCTGCACGTCCAGTTAATATCTTATGAGTGTATGCTTGATGTCCAACATCAAATATAATTTTATCTTTAGGTGTATCAAAAACTTTATGAATTGCTAAAGTAAGATCTACTATCCCTAAATTTGAAGATAAATGGCCTCCAGTTTTAGAAACACTATCAACTAAAAATTCTCTTATTTCAGCACTTAATCTTTCCAATTCTTTTGGTTTCATATTTTTTAAAAATTTAGGATTTTTAATATCTTCAATACGCATAACATCACCTCGTTATTTGTTTTTAATTTTTTCTTTCAATTTATATAAAATATTCATAGCTTCAAGTGGTGTAGTTTCTAAAACATTTATTTTTTCAAGTTCTTCTTCTACTTCACTTTTTACATTAATCAAGTCATCTAATGGTAATGCTTGTTGCACTTTTATATCTCTTTTTATCTCTTTATTTTCATATATTTTTAATATTTGATCTGCCCTTTTAATTAACTCTTCTGGCATTTTTGCAAGTTTTGCTACATAAATACCATAACTCTTATCAACAGAACCTTCTTTAATTTTATGTAAGAATGTAATATTACCATCTTCTTCATATGCACTTACATGTATATTTTTAAGACCTTTTAAATTATTTTCTAAATCAGTAAGTTCGTGATAATGAGTTGAAAATAAAGTTTTAGCTTTAATGTTTTCACTTATGTATTCTATTATAGCTTGGGCTAGACTCATACCATCAAATGTAGCAGTGCCTCTACCAAGTTCATCAAATAGTATCAAACTATTTTCAGTCGCATTTAATATGGCATTATTAGCTTCTAGCATTTCAACCATAAAAGTTGATTCGCCACTTACTAAATCATCACTCGCACCAATTCTAGTAAATATCTTATCAAATACCGGTATTAAAGCCTCTTTCGCAGGAACAAAACATCCTATCTGAGCCATGATAACAGTGATAGCCATTTGCCTCATATATGTACTTTTACCTGCCATATTAGGACCTGTTATTAAAAGAATATTAGTTTTTTTATCCATAATAATATCATTAGGTACATATTCCCCACCAGTTACTTTCTCAACAACTGGATGTCTATTATCAATAATTCTAACTTCTTTTTCTAAAGTAAGTGTTGGTCTAACATAATTATTATTTTCAGTAACAGTAGCAAAAGACTGCATAACATCTATTTCACTTACTATTTTAGATATATTTTGTAAAAGTGGAATATATTCTTTAACTTTATCTCTGATATTACAGAATAATTCATATTCTAAATCAATAATTTTCTCTTCAGCATTAAGTATTAAAGCTTCTTTTTCTTTTAAAATAGGACTTATATATCTTTCACAATTAGTAAGTGTTTGTCTTCTTTCATAACCATATTCTTCTTTTACTAAATTTACTTGTCCCTTAGATACTTCAATATAATATCCAAAGACTTTGTTATAACCAACTTTTAAGTTCTTTATACCTGTTCTTTCTTTTTCTTCAGCTTCGAATCTTGCTACAAAGTCTTTTCCGCCTTTTCTTAGTTCTTTAAGTTCATCAAGTTCACTATTATATCCTTCTTTAATTAGATATCCTTCTTTAATACCTACTGGAGGATTTTCATAAATACTTTCTTCAAGTAAATTAAATAATTCATCTACAGGTTTTATTTCTTTATAAAAATTAATTTGTTTTAAAATATTATTTATATCAGGTAATACTTTTAATGAAGTTTTAAGTTGTAATAAATCCCTAGCATTAGCACTTCCATACGCTACTCTACCAGATAATCTTTCTAAGTCATATACCTCATATAATAAATTTTGAAGTTCTTCTTTTAAAATAAATTCTTTTAAAAGTATTTCAACAGTATCATATCTTCTTTCAATTTCTTCTTTACTAACAAGTGGATTCTCAATAAAATGTTTAAGCATTCTAGAACCCATAGCAGTTTTTGTTTTATCTAAAAGCCAAATAAGTGAATAATTACGATCTTTTAGTCTTAAAGTTTCAGTAAGTTCTAAATTACGTTTAGTATGAATATCCATCTTTAGATAATCTTTACTGTCTTTAATTTCTACTTTCTGCATATGTGATAAATTTCTTTTTTGAGTATTAGTCACATATGTAAGTAAATGTTTAATAGTTTCAATATATCTTGCATCACCAATATCTGAATAGATATATTCATATTCTTTATAATTTTCTATATTATCAGTGATAGTTGTTGATATTTTAAACTGATTTTTTAAAAGTGCATTAACTTCTGGATCAATCTTACTAGATAATATTATTTCTTTTATTCCAATACTTACTACTTCACTAACAAGTTTTGTTATATTATGTTCTAGTAATGTTACGTACATATCACCAGTAGATATATCTGCATAACAAAGTACATAAGCATGATTAAAGTCTAATATACTACCAATATAATTATTATCTTTTTCATTTAAACTATCATTATTTATAATTGTTCCAATACTTACTATTTGTGTTAAATCTCTTTTAACAAGACCCTTAGTAAATCTAGGATCTTCCAATTGTTCACAAATACCTACTTTATAACCTTTTTCTATTAATTTTTCTATATATATATTAACTGCATGATGTGGTACACCACACATTGGAATTCTTTCTTCTAAACCACAACTTTTACCAGTTAAAGTAAGTTCTATTTCTCTTGATACATTTATTGCGTCTTCAAAAAACATTTCATAAAAATCGCCAACTCTAAACATTATAATTACATCAGGATTAGCATTTTTTACTTCTATATACTGACGCATCATAGGCGACACTTTATTTATGTCTACTTCACTAAGTTTCATTTAAATCACCTTATGATATTTTAACATTTTTTTATATAAAAAACTATATTTTTTCAACAAAAAAAGCCTTATTGGCTTTTTATTTTAGTACTTTTGTTTTTTCTTTAGATCCAGAATTTAGATAAGTGTATTCAACATCTTCTCCAAACATAGATTTTAAGATATCTTCAGCAGTATAACCATCTTTCTTAGTTCTAATAGTTATTAACTTGTCAAATTCTAAATCCATTAATTGTCCATCAGGTAGTTCTGCAAAACAAACACTTGATTTTCTTATATTACTAATAATACTCTCTAAATCAATTATTATATATTTTCCATCATGAAAATATATACCTTGTATTTTAGGAAGTTCTTCATATGGTCTGTCACCATCAAAATCTTTTAATTGGTTTAACTCTTCATCATTATATAAAGCTTTTATAAAATCTTCTGCTGTAACACCATCAGCTTTCTTTTCAACATTTATAAGATTATGTCCAGTTGAAAATATAGCTTGTTCATTTGGTAAAACTATCTCAGTAAATATATCTTTTCTATCACCACTAATTTTACCTGGAAAAGTAACATAACTTCCATCTTTCATAAGTATTGTTTCTACTTCTAATATATTAGCATTTTCTGATATAGTAGTTTCCTTAGATTCAGCATTATCTTGATTTTCAGCTTCTTTTGCTTTTACACCACAACCTGTTAAACTACCACAAAAGATTGTACCTACTAATATTAAACTAAATATCTTATTATATACTTTTAAATTTTTCATAAAATCCCCCTTGGGAGGTTATTCTATCATGTTTTTATACTTTGTCAAATTCACAAAAAAGAAATCATTTTGATTTCTTCATAACATTATTTTCTAAATATGTAAGAGCTTCTTCAAAAGTAGAAACTGGCACTATTTTTATATCATAATTATGTTTTTCTTTTTCTTTTAAAGCTTCTTTATAATTTTCACCAGCAGGAACAATAAAGATATCCATTTTTTCCTTAACTACACCAGCAAGTTTATATTTTATGCCAGATATTTCTCCAACAGACCCATCTGGTTCAATTGTACCTGTTCCAGCTATATCAAGTCCGCCAGTTATATCTTCTTTTACTAAGTAATTATAAATTGTTAGAGCAGTCATTAAACCTCCTGAAGCTCCTGATTCTGATTTTGTATAAAATAGTTCACATTCTGGCTTTGTTTTTATATCTCTAGTTTCTTTTAAAAGTATACCTATTTTAGGTTCTCCATCTATCTCTACTATATTTGCATATCTTTCATACTTTTTATCATCGTTAGTAACTTTTAAAGTAATTCTATCACCAACTTTATATTCTTTCATCTTATTAGTTAAACTCTCAAAATCTTTTACTTTTTCATCATCTATTTCAGTTATTACATCTCCTACTACTAAATCAGTATCAGCTTCTTCATATCTAAATATCATAACTGTTTTCTTATTATATTCTTTAACATCAATACCAGCTTTTTCGTAAGCGATTTTTATAGCATCTTTATTTGATTCTTTCATACTAATTTTTCCATATGTCATAACTTCATCTATAGTCATATCACCATATGTCATATCTTCTTCTTTAACTAAATCCCATTTATCATTAAAAAGACTAATAAGATATGTTGGAATAGTTGCCTTTATCTCATTTACATAAGCCATATTAAAACTCCCCTCTACTTTGTAGGAGTCTTCTACTTTTACTCTTTTTATAGTATCTATAGTGCCACCAGTAGCATTCACATAATATGGTAATTCAAAAGTAAATAAAAAAGTAAACAGAACTAAAAATAGTAATACTTTATAATTTTCTTTTATATAATTTAATGTATTTTTATATATTTTCTTAAGCATATAATCTCCTTTATATAGAATATGGTGATATAACGAAAAAAATTATAGTTAATTCATTTATTATTATCACTCTAGTATTTATTGTATCACAAATGTTATTAAATTCTAAAATAATTATTTTAAGTGTAGGTAATTCTTTAGAAGTATGGAAAAACAACTTATTTCCTACCTTATTTCCTTTTTTTATTATATCCAATTTATTAATTAGTTATGGCTTTATAGAAATACTTGCAAATATATTTAATACTCCTATTAAACATTTATTTAAGTGTTCACCGAATTCTTCTTTCATTATTCTTATGAGCATGATATCTGGTATTCCTAGTAATGCTAAATATATAAAAGATCTACTTTCAGAAAACAAAATTAGTTTAAAAGAGGCAAATAAACTAATATTATTTACTCATTTTTCTAATCCATTATTCATTTTAGGTACTATTGGAAATATTTATCTTAATAATTATAAACTAGGTATTTTTATTTTAATATCTCACTATGTAACAAATTTAATACTTGGAATAATTTTAAGAATAAAAGATACTTCACAGGAAGAAAAAAAGAAAAATCTTATGCTTAATAATCTTAAAGAGAATAATAATTTTGGAAAAGTTCTTTCTAAATCATTAAATACAAGCATTGATACTATACTTTTAATTCTAGGGGTTATTACTTTTTTTAATATATTAACAACAATAATATCCAAATCTTTAAATATTAAAAATTTATTAATAAAAAGTATAATTACCTCAATATTTGAAATGACTAGTGGACTTAATTTATTAAGATTAACTAACATTTCATTAAGACTTAAGACCATTTTAATGACAATGATTATTTCCTTTGGTGGTTTAAGTACCCATATGCAAGTAATTAGCATTTTAGATAATAAAAAGATAAGATATTTTCCATACCTTATCTTTAGAATTATTCATGCTTTATTATCAGGAATAATATGCTTTATTTTAGTCTACAACAACACTTTTTAAAGTTATCTTAACTACTCCATCGCCATCATGTCCTGATTCATAGTTAATACCATCTGGAGATAGAAATGAAATGCTAGAGGCATCATTTTTATCGTATCCATTTGTTGAACATTCTTTAAATTTAGCTGAGCAGTAGCCTGAACCACCGCCACCACCACCGTAGCGAGAACCGCCGCCGCCTCCGTAGTAGCCACCGCCGCCACCGCCGCCAGCGTATGTAACTGTTCCGTTATCGTATTTAGCACCCTTTCCACCTTTACCAGATGTTCCTGATGTAGCAAACATTGTTATATTATCACTATAACTTGCTGCAGCTCCACCAGCAGTTTGAGTACCAAAACCACCTAAATAAGAAGTAGCAGAACATGTACCTAATGTACCTTTTATTCCGCCTCCAAAGCCACCATTACAAGAGTATTCATTATCGTTACGGCTTCCGCCGCCGCCACCACCTCCTGCAACTAAAATGCGAGCTTTTAAAGTGCTTGAATTAAGTCTTATATCTGATGCTCCACCACCAGATGATGCAAAATTAGAATTTGAAGTACCAGAATCTCCACCACCATTATATCCACCTAAAGCTGGTGTAGCAGCTGCTACTGCAGTACTTCCTTTGCCACCTACATTTATATATAATACATCACCTTTATTTAGTGTAATTAATCCTTCTGAGTAACCACCTTTACCACGCATTATAGCAGTTCCTCCACCTGAAGCTCCCCATGCTTCAAGCTTATATATACCAGTAACTGGAACAACATATTCTTCTGTAGTTTCTGTCAAATCATAACGAACACTAGCATCTACTACAGTAATTTTTCTATCGACTTCTGCCATTTTATTTCCATTCATATCATAAATAGTATATTTACGATAATAATCTTTTCCTGGTTCATCACCAATTTCACCAGTTATAGTAACAATTGGAGAACCTGACGCTTGATCTTCTTCACTAGTTATAATATTTCCTTCATCATCGATAACATAATAACCAGCTTCTACATAATCAATGCCAACAAATTTAATGTCGTCGCCACCAATTAAATATAATTTTTTATTAGCATCCACTATATCAGACATATTTAATCCTGAAACACTAACAACATTACTATTATATTGATAGTTAACATTAAAACCAAAATCTTCTTTTTCTACTAATCTATGATAGATAGGAACAGAAATAGTTAAAATACTATCAAATATATTATCATTAGTAGTGCTAATAACTTTTTCATAAGATACTTCGATATTGCCAAACTCACTACCACTTACTAGATTTGTGGAAATATTGCCATACTTAATATTTTTAGCATCACGATCTATTAATAATCTTTTTCTATTTACACCTGATTCAATGTCTTCATCAAAGAAACCAAACTCAATGCAAATATCAGCATCTGTGCATTTAGTAGCATATAATAAATTTTTGCTTGCTACATCATCATTAATTTTTTCTGTTAGTACCGCTTGTTTAGTAAGTAATTTAGTCTTAATACCAGTATCTACGTATAAATCTTTCAAAATAAATAATATCTCAAAAAGGAAAAATACTATTACTGCAGTTAGAGTAAATGATACTAATAATTCAACTGTCGTAAATCCCTTATTAGTTTTCAATTGGACCACCTTCTCTATAATATAGTATTACTGAAGTATCATTTCTATCTAACTTTACTTCATCTAAACTTGCACTAACATATGTATAACCTGTTATATTTTTTCTATATTGTTCTGTTTCAATAACATTACCACAAAAATTACTTACTATAGTTGCATCAGCTAATTCTTCAGTAGTCCCTTCTTTATAATGGTAAATTGTTATTTTACTATCATATCTCCCATAATATAAAACTCCAATATTAGCATCTTCATTAAGCCCTAAGTCTAAATATGGCGAATCTGTACTTGAACCACTAGATTTGTAAAGATAATAGCAAGCATCATCATCTTTTTCATAATTTGATACTAATATTGATGCACCACATCTATCAAAACTAACAGTATCTTCGTATAATGTATATCCGTTATTGACATTATCTAAATTATTTAAAGCTAAATGTTTTATAGTATAGTTTACATTAGTATCAGCACTACATGAGTTACTTATAACATAATCAAATTTCTTACTATTTAATATTTTTAAACTTGAATATGTTCCATCTTTAAAATAACCAATAATTCTATAACCATCCGCTTGTTCATATTTAATTTTCTTTAAATATTCATTCATACCAGCATCTAAATCGTTATCTTCTACTAATGATGCAATATTTTCATTAGTCATTAATAATTTTTTAACACCCAACCTTAAAAATAGTGTTTCACAGTAATCAGTATCTGCAAAATACATTCCAGGACAATCTGTTAAATCGACATAATCTTGTACTTTAAGTTTTTCTGCTATTAAACTATAATTTGATATCTCTATATATTTTTTAGCATTGTAAAGATTATAACTACTCCCAACTGTGTTATAACTAAAGCTAGAAGTAAAACTTCTATTAACTGTTTTGAACTGAATATAT
>JAFTYN010000003.1 GCA_017461465.1 Bacilli bacterium | reverse complement strand
TTTTTTATTTATAGGAGGATTTATGTTAGAGGCTTTTGAAAAATATGTTAATAATTATGATATGGAAAATAGAGATATAAAACTAAAATATAACCATTCTTATAGGGTTATGGAATTAAGTAAGAAATATGCAACTAAATTAGGTTTTAGTAAGCATGATATAGAGCTTGCAACCTTAATAGGATTACTTCATGATTTTGGAAGATTTGAGCAACTTCGAGTCTATAATAGTTATAATGATTTAAAAACAGTAGATCATGCTGATTATAGTGTTGAACAGTTATTTGATAAAGGTGAAATAAAAGATTATACAGATAATGAAGAAGATTATGAAATAATTAAGTTTGCTATTAAATATCATAATAAGCATTCTATACCAAATGTGGATAATGAAAGAATGCTTATGCATGCTAAATTAATTAGAGATACTGATAAATTAGATATTATTTATTTGATGGGAACTCTTCATGAACTTAATTTAAAAGCTACTGATGATTCTCTTACTAAAGAGGTATTAGAATGTATAAAAGAACATAAGACTATAGATAAAAGATATTCAAAAACTAAAAACGATAGAATAGCAGTACAATTTGCTTTTGCGTTTGATATATATAATGATGTTTGTTTAGAAGAATTAAAAGAAAATTATAAAGAATTTTATCAACAAATTGATGGTGAAGATATATTTAAAGACGTCTATGAAGAAGTAATTAAATATATTGATGAAAGGATTGGTAAATATGTTAGAAACTAAATATAATCATAAATTAGTTGAAGAAAATAAATATAATAATTGGAAAGAAAAGGGGTACTTTGAATCTGGAGATTTATCTAAAAAGCCTTATTGTATAGTTATACCTCCTCCAAATGTTACAGGTAAACTTCATTTAGGTCATGCTTGGGATACAACACTTCAAGATATAATAATTCGTTATAAGAGAATGGACGGATATGATGCATTATGGCTTCCAGGAATGGATCACGCTGCTATTGCAACAGAAGCAAGAGTTGTTAAAAAATTAAAATCTCAAGGTATTGATAAATATGAATATGGAAGAGAAAAATTCTTAGAAGCTTGCTGGGACTGGACACGTGAATATGGTGGTAATATTCGTGATCAATGGGCTAAACTTGGTTTATCAGTAGATTATACTAAAGAAAGATTTACACTTGATGAAGGGCTTTCTAAAGCAGTTAGAAAAGTGTTTGTTGATTTATATAATGAAGGATTGATCTACCGTGGTGAAAGAATAATTAACTGGGATCCTGAAGCTTTAACAGCGCTTTCTAATGAAGAAGTTATATACAAAGATGATGAAGGTGCTTTCTACCATTTAAAATATATGTTAGAAGGTGAAGATGGTAAGTATTTAGAAGTTGCAACAACAAGACCTGAAACATTATTTGGTGATACTGCAGTAGCAGTTAATCCAAAAGATGAAAGATATAAAGAATATATTGGTAAGAATGTTATTCTTCCAATTGTTAATAAATTAATTCCAATTGTTGCGGATGAACATGCTGATCCTGAATTTGGAACAGGTGTTGTTAAAATAACTCCAGCTCATGATCCTAACGATTTTGAAGTAGGTAATAGACATAATTTAGAAAGAGTAGTAGTAATGCATCCAGATGCTACAATGAATGAAAATGCTGGTAAATATGAAGGTATGAATAGATTTGAATGTAGAGAAGCATTACTTAAAGATTTAGAAGAAAAAAATTTATTAATTAAGATAGAAAAAATGACTCATAGTGTTGGCCACTCTGAAAGAACTGATGCAGTAGTAGAACCTTATTTATCAAAACAATGGTTTGTTAAAATGAGACCACTTGCAGATAGAGTTTTAGAAAACCAAAAAAATAAAGATACAAAAGTTAATTTTGTTCCAACTAGATATGAAAAAACTATGAATCACTGGATGGAAATTACTTATGACTGGTGTATTTCACGTCAACTTTGGTGGGGACATCAAATACCTGCTTGGTATAAAGATGATGAAGTATATGTAGGAATGGAAGCACCAGAAGGTGAAGGTTGGATTCAAGATAATGATGTTTTAGATACTTGGTTTTCAAGTGCTTTATGGCCATTTTCGACACTTAACTGGCCAGAAGAAGATGGATTATTTTCTAGGTATTATCCAAATGACTGTTTAGTTACAGGATATGATATTATTCCATTCTGGGTAAATAGAATGACTTTCCAAGGACTTCATTTTACTGATAAAAGACCATTTAAAGATTGTCTAATTCATGGATTAATTCGTGATAAACAAGGTAGAAAAATGAGTAAGTCACTTGGTAATGGTGTAGATCCTATGGATGTTATTGAAGAGTATGGATGTGACTCACTTAGATTTTTCTTATCAACAAGTTCTGCTCCAGGTATGGATTTAAGATATGATGAAGAAAAAGTAAAATCAACATGGAACTTTGTTAATAAATTATGGAATGCATCTAGATTTGTTCTTATGAATATAGAAGATTTAAAAGAAGAAGATTATACTTTAGAGAACTTAAGTATAAGTGATAAATGGATTTTAAATAAATTAAATAATCTTATTAAATTAACTAGAAAACATATGGATAAATATGAATTTAATGTAGTAGGAACAGAACTATATTCATTTATATGGGATGATTTCTGTGATTGGTATATTGAACTTTCAAAAATTAATATGAATAATACAACAAAATCTGTATTATTACATGTACTTACTAACATACTTAAATTATTACATCCATTCATGCCATATGTAACAGAAGAAATTTATGGTATGCTTCCAATAAAAGATAGTGATTCTATTATGGTAAGTAGCTATCCAAAATTTGATAGAAAACTTGTTTTTGAAGATGTTAAATTAGATGAAATTATTAATTTAATCGTAAGAATAAGAAGAATAAAACTAGAAAATAGACTTGGTAAAGATTTTATATTAGTACATAATAATAATTCATTAGTAGTAGAAAATATAGAATTAATTAAACGTATGACAAAATGCGAAAATGTATCAAGTAAATGTCAAAATGATAAACTTTCTAGAATTGATATTAACTTTATGGATGAAACATTAAGTATTTACTATGATGGTACGATGAGTGAAGAAGAGATTGTTAATTTAATTAAGGAAAAAGAAAGATTAATGGCTTCAATTAATAGAAGAAAAAATTTACTTGCAAATGAGAATTATGTATCAAAAGCACCAGCAAATATTGTTGAAAATGATAGAAATAACTTGCAAAAAGAAGAAAATGAGCTTAAATTAATTGAAGAAAAATTAAATAAATAAGATACATATTTTTATGTATCTTTTTTCGCAATCTGGTAAGAATATATATTGACTAAATATTTTCTATTTGTTATACTAATAGTGTAAAATAGAAGGAGGAATACAGAATGAAGAATAGAAAAGGTTTTACACTTATCGAATTATTAGCAGTTATCTTAATTTTAGGTATCATTGCATTAATCGCAATCCCAACAGTTAATAGTGTTATTCAACAATCTAGATTAGGTGCTTGGGAATCTACAGGTAACCAATTAGCTAAAGGTCTTGAAACTTATTACCAAATGTGTCAAATCAGAGATGGTTATGAATCAGATGGTAAAACTCAATGTGACTATGACTTAGCTAACGATTCTGCTGATACAGTTAAAGCTAGAATTGAAGTTAAAGGTGACCTTCCAAAGGGTGGAACTGATAATTCACAATACAAAATCTTCAATGTAGATGCTGATGGTGTAGCTTTAATTGACTTTACTACAACTGAAAAATATCACTGCGCAAATGCTGAATTAGTTACAGATAAAAACAATGTAGCTCCAGATGCTGAAGGATATATCGACACTTGGGCTATCGTTGGTGACGGTTCAGTTAAATGCGAAAGAAAAAAATAAGATAAGTTTTAAATTTCTGTATTAAAAGACTATGAAAATAGTCTTTTTCTTTTGTATAAATATGGTAAATTATGTGAATAATAGAAATTAGCACTAAAATGTTGACAGTGCTAGAAAATAGAGTTATAATGAAATAGCAATCGATAAAAAAGAGTGCTAAAGCATATAATAAAGAGGTGATGATATGCTAAATGCTAGACAGACTGAACTTTTGAAACTGATTGTAGAGGATTACATTAAAACAGCAAGACCTGTTAGTTCTAATGCACTATGTGATATTATGAACTGTTCAAGTGCTACTGTACGTAATGAAATGGCTTTTTTAGAGGATACTGGTCTAATAGAAAAGACACATATTTCATCAGGAAGAGTTCCTTCTGAAAAGGGATATAGATATTATGTAGATAATATTATGGTTCCTAAAGAACTAAATGGTGATGATATGCTTAAACTTCAGACATTAGTTCATAATCATTCACTTATGCTTGCTGATTATATTACAAAGAGCGTTGAAATAGTATCAGAAATGACTAGTTTAACAGCTGTTGTATTAGGATCATCATCAAGTGAAAATTTAATATCTAAAGTTGAAGTGGTACCTGTTACTGAAAATACTTTAGTAGCAATAATAATTACTGATAAAGGTCATGTAGAACACAAAAATGTTATTATTGATGAAAAAGTATCTAGTGATGATATTAAGAAGACCGTTGACTTAATTAATAAGTTAATAGTTGGTACTCCAATAGATGAAGCAAGTTCTAAACTTGAATATGAAGTTAAACCTGTAATTGGTAAGTATATTAAACAGTCAGAAGCCTTATATAATGCTTTTTATAATGCTTTTAATGATTTTGCTAATCAATCATTTACAATGAGAGGTAGAAGTAATATTCTTATGCAACCTGAATTTGATGATACTGAAAAATTAAGAGATATCATTAATAAGTTTGAAGATAAAGAATTAATTAATAGTATTAAAGAAGATGAAAATGGTATTAACATTTACATTGGTAGTGAAAATGATTTATCTGATGAAGTTACAGTTATTAAAACTAAATATAGTGTAAATGGTGAAGAAGGTACTATTGCTTTAATAGGACCTAAAAGAATGGAATATGATCGTGTTATTTCGCTTCTTGATTATATTACCAAAAACATTAATGACAGATAATTAGGAGGAAATATGACTGAAGAAGTTAAAGAAGAAAAAGTAACTGAAGAAGTTACTGAGATTCCTGAAGTTACAGAAACTGAAGAAGTTAAAAAAGAAAATAAAAAGGGTAGCTTTGCTGATAAGTTAAAAGACCAAATAGCAGATCTTACTAATAAAAGTAAAGCTGAAATAGATAGATTAACTAAAGAAAATGAAGAACTAAAAAATGAAGCTTTAATGGCTAAAGCTGATATGGTAAATTATCGAAAAAGAAAAGATGAAGAAGTTGAAAAAAGACTAACTTATTGTAATGAAGATTTAGTAAAAGAATTACTTCCAATCATTGATAATTTTGAAAGAGCTATTAAACTTGATGATGATGATTTAACTGATGAACTTTCTAAATTCTTAGAGGGATTTAAGATGGTATATTGTAATCAAGTTAATATTTTAGAAAAATATGGCGTTAAAGCTATAGATGGTAATAATAAGGTATTTGATCCAAATTATCATCAAGCTGTTCTTACTGAACATAGAGAAGGTGTAGAACCAGGTATGGTTTTAGAAATCCTTCAAAAAGGATATTTACTTAAAGATAAAGTTATTAGACACGCTATGGTAAAGGTTAGCGAATAAAGGAGAGATAAAATATGAGTAAAATAATTGGTATAGATTTAGGTACAACTAATAGTTGTGTATGTGTATTTGAAGGTGGAGAAGCTAAAGTTATAGCTAATCCAGAAGGAGAAAGAACAACTCCTTCAGTAGTAGCATTTAAAAATGGTGAAATAATTGTTGGTGGAGCTGCTAAAAGACAAACAGTAGTAAATCCAGATACAATTAGTTCAGTTAAAAGATTAATTGGTACTAAGAAAAAAGTAAAAGCTAATGGTAAAGAATATACTCCAGAAGAAGTATCTGCAATGATTTTAGGAGATTTAAAGAAAACTGCTGAAGCTTATTTAGGAGAAAAAGTTACTAAAGCAGTTATTACTGTTCCAGCATACTTCAATGATGCTCAAAGACAAGCTACTAAAAATGCAGGAAAAATTGCTGGACTTGAAGTTGAAAGAATTATTAATGAACCTACAGCAGCAGCACTTGCTTATGGTTTAGATAAACAAGAAGAGTCACAAACAGTTTTAGTATATGACTTAGGTGGAGGAACATTCGATGTTTCTATTCTAGAACTAGGTGATGGTGTATTTGAAGTTAAATCAACAAGTGGTAATAATAAACTTGGTGGAGATGACTTCGATGATAGAATTATTGAATATTTAGTTAAAGATATTAAAAAGGAACATGGTGTAGATTTAGCTGATGATAAGATGGCTATGCAACGTATTAAAGATGCAGCAGAAAAAGCTAAAAAAGATTTATCAGGTGTAACTACAACTCAAATATCTTTACCATTCTTAGCACAAGGTAAAGATGGTGTTATTAACTATGAAACAAGTTTAACACGTGCTAAATTTGAAGAATTAATTCATGATTTATTAGAAGATACTATTGAACCAGTTAGAAAAGCATTAAAAGATGCTAAATTATCTGCTTCTGATATTGATAAAGTATTATTAGTAGGTGGTTCTACTCGTATTCCAAAAGTACAAGAAATGGTTAAAAATGAACTTGGAAAAGAACCATCTAAAGGTGTTAACCCAGATGAAGTTGTTGCAATGGGAGCTGCTATTCAAGGTGGTGTATTAACAGGAGATGTTAATGATATCGTACTTTTAGACGTTACTCCACTTTCATTAGGACTTGAAACTTTAGGAGGAGTATTTACAGTATTAATTCCAAGAAATACAACTATTCCAACAAGTAAGTCTCAAGTATTCTCAACCGCTGCAGATAATCAACCAGCTGTTGACATTCATGTACTTCAAGGTGAAAGAAAAATGGCTGCGGATAATAAAACTTTAGGAAACTTCCAATTATCTGGAATTCCAGCTGCACCAAGAGGAGTACCTCAAATTGAAGTAACATTTGATATAGATGCTAATGGTATCGTTAATGTTAAAGCTAAAGATTTAGGTACTGGTAAAGAACAAAAAATTACTATTACATCTAACACTAACTTAACAGATGAAGAAATAGATAAAATGATTAAAGAAGCTGAAAAGAATAAAGAAGCTGATGAAAAGAGAAAAGAAGAAGCTGATTTAAGAAATGAAGCTGAACAAATGATATTCATGACTGAAAAATCTATTAAAGATTTAGGAGATAAAGTAAGTGATGAAGATAAAGAAACAGCTGAAAAACTAGTTAAAGAATTAAAAGAAGCTTTAGAAGGTGAAGATATCGAAGATATTAAAACTAAGAAAGAAGCTTTACAAGAAAAAGCAATGGAACTTGGCGCTAAAGTTTATGAAGAAGCTGCTAAGAATGCACAAGCTGAATCAAATGATGAAGCTGATTCTAAGAAAAAAGATGATGGCGTAGTTGACGCAGAATTTGAAGAATAATATAATTTAGTAGTAGGGGTTCTAAGGTTTTAGAACCCTATATTACGATAAAGGAGAAATTATGAAAGAAAAACTACGTAGTGAAATAGAAGAAAAATATAAATGGGATTTGACTAAAATATATGAAAATGATGAAGAGTGGGAAAAAGACTATAAAGAAGTAAGTAATAGCTTAAGAACTATTGAAAAGTATAAAGGAAAAATATTAGAAAGTGCTAATACTTTATTTGAAATGGTTACAACATATTTTAATGTAGCCCGTAAAGTAGAAAAAGTATATATTTATGCTCACCTTAATTATGATGCTGAAACAGGTAATACTAAATATCAAAATTACGATGGAATGGTAAAAAATTTATACCGTGATTTTGGAGTAATAAGTTCTTATATAGAACCAGAACTTTTAGAGAGCGATTATTCAAAGATTGAAGAATATTATAAGGAAGTTCCTGCACTACTTGATTATAAAAATTTCTTTATAGAAATTTTTAGATACAAAGATCATGTTTTATCAGAAAAAGAAGAAACAATTATTTCTAAATTATCTAATGTTTTATCTAATGCAGAAGATACTTATGAAAAACTAACTGATACCGATTTATCTTTAGGAGAAATTAAAGATGAAGAAGGGAATATAGTTAAACTTAATGATAGTAATTATGGTAAATATATATCTAGCAAAGATAGAAGATTGAGATTTGATGCTTTTACTAATATGTATAAAGGATATAGTAGTGTTAAAAATACTATAGCAAGTACAATGTATGGAGCAGTTAATTCTAATGTAGTTATTGCAAATTTAAAGAATTATGATAGTGCTATAAAAGCATCTTTATATGCTGATAATGTAACTACTGATATCTATGATAATTTAATTAAAACAGTTAATAATAATTTAGATACTTTATTTAAATATTATAGTCTTAGAAAAGATGTACTTGGCCTTACTGAACTTCATTTATACGATTTATATGCTAATTTAATTGAAAGCGCAGAAAAGAAATATACTTTTGAAGAAGCAAAAGATATTGTTTTAAATGCATTAAAGCCACTTGGTGAAAATTATGTAAAAGATGCAACTAAAGCTTTTACAGAAAGATGGGTAGATGTTTATCCTAATGAAACAAAAAGAAGTGGAGCATATTCAGGCGGATGTTATGATACATATCCATATATGCTTTTAAATTACCAAGGTAGACTTAATGATGTATCTACACTTGCTCATGAATTAGGCCATTCTATGCATAGCTACTATTCTAGAAAAAATAATAGTTATCAAGATGCTGATTATAAGATTTTTGTAGCAGAGGTAGCAAGTACTGTTAATGAACTATTATTATGTAAATATCTATTAAAAGAATCACAAGATAAAGAAGTAAAACTTTCTATTTTAAATAGACTAATGGAATTATTTAAAGGAACTATTTATCGTCAAACTATGTTTGCAGAGTTTGAAAAAGATATGTACGAAATAGTAGAACAAGGTAATATATTTACTTGGGAAGACTTAAGTAATATGTATTATGATTTAAATAAAAAATATTTTGGTAATGATGTAGTTGTAGATGAGGACATTAAATATGAATGGTCAAGAATACCACATTTTTATTATAATTTTTACGTATATAAATATGCTACAGGGTTATCAGCAGCATGCTTTATTGTAGATAATATATTAAGTGGTAAAGAGAATGCTTTAGAATCTTATTTAGAATTTTTAAGTGCAGGTAGTAAATATTATCCTTTAGAAGAACTTAAAATAGCAGGAGTAGATATGACTGATCCTAAAGTTGTTGAAAGTGCTATTAAAATGTTTGATGAAGCAATTAATGAATTTAATGAATTATATAATAGTTAATATGGTGGTGAAGTATGGATAAAAAAGATTATTATGAGGTGCTTGGTGTTAGTAAAAGTGCTACTCAAGATGAAATAAAAAGTGCTTTTAGAAAACTAGCTAAAAAGTATCATCCAGATGTTTCAAAAGAGCCGGATGCAGCCGAAAAATTTAAAGAAGCACAGGAAGCTTATGCTGTATTATCAGATGAATCAAAAAGAAAACAATATGATCAATTTGGACATGCTGCTTTTAGTGGTAATGGTGGCATGGGTGGTGCTGGAGGTTATGACTTCAGTGGCTTTGATTTTTCTGATATCTTTGGTGAAATGTTTGGTGGAGGTTTTGGAGGATTCTCTGGATTTGGAGGTTCATCAAATAGGGCTAGAAAAGGTAGAGATTCTGTAATGACAATGAATCTATCTTTTGAAGAAGCTGTATTTGGATGTACTAAAAAAGTAACACTTGATATGTTTGAAGACTGTGAAGATTGTGATGGTAAAGGTGGTCACAATGAAAAAACTTGTAAAACTTGTCATGGTAGTGGTCAAGTAACTGCTGAACAAAGAACTATGTTTGGAACATTCATGACTAAAACTACTTGTCCTAATTGTAAGGGAAAAGGAAAAAGTTATGAAAGAGTATGTAATACATGCAAAGGTAATGGAAAAGTTAAGAAAACTGTTACTAAGGAAATTAAAGTTCCAGCTGGAGTTAATGATGGTAATCAACTTCGTATAGCAGGAGCAGGTGAAGCAGGAATAAATGGCGGACCAAATGGAGATGTTTATATTGAATTTGTAATAAAAGAACATCAAATATTTAAACGTGATGGTGATGATATTTATTTGGAACTACCACTTACTATTACTGAAGCAGTTTTGGGATGTAAAAAAGAAATTCCAACAATCTATGGTAATGTTAAACTTACTATTCCAGCCGGGGCAGAAACTGGAGATAGACAAAGATTAAGGGGAAAAGGAATAAATGGTGTTAATAGTTTTGGTAAGGGAGACATGTATGTTATCTTTAAAGTAGTAATCCCAACTAAACTAAGTAGAGATCAAAAGAAACTATTTGAACAATTAGCAAAAACTGATTTAGAAGATGGAACAGAATTTGACAAAATAAGAAAGTATGTAGATTAATTCTACATACTTTTTTATTGATTAAACTTAATAAAAATTATATAATTATTCTAGAGTAGGTGATTATAAATGAATAAAAAAGGATTTACTATGGTTGAACTTCTTGCTGTATTAATACTTTTAGGTGTAGTAGCTATAATAGCAATACCAGCTATTAATAGTACTATTAATAATTCAAAAGAAAAAGCTAAAGAAGCGCAAGCTGAAATAATACTTGATGCTGCGCAAAGCTATGCTTCTGAGCATACTGAATTATTACCTAAAAAAGGTATAACAGTATTTAATATTTCTGATTTAATTGATAAGAATTATATTGATTCTGGTAATGCTGATAGCATAGCAAAAACAGATTATGCAAGTATGTGTGTTAAAGTTAGATATAGTACAAAATATAATCAATATCAATATCAAATAACTTCATGTGATGATAATATTAATGAAGATTGTTTTGAATATAGCATATCAGGTAGTGGTGATGACAAATATGCAATTATAACTGGTTATACTTGGAATGATCCTAGTTTTTGCCCTATGAATGTTACTATTCCTGCAACACTAGGTGGATATGATGTTAAGTATATAGGCGAAAATGCTTTTGATAGGGAAGGGTTAACTCCTAAACTTACTGGAGTAGATTTTTCTTTGGCCTTAGAATTGCTTCAAATTAAAGAGTCAGCATTTAAATATAATGAAATAAGAGAATTGGACTTAAGTATGCTTAATAAACTAGAAGTAGTTGGTTATGGATCTTTTAAGGGAAATATAATTGAAGAAGTTAATTTTTCCGATAGTATTACTGATATTAATGGTAGTTCTTTTGCTTATAATAATTTAACAACAGTAACTTTGCCCGACAATTTAGATTATATAGGTGGAATGGTATTCTATCAAAATAATTTGGTGGGTGAAATAGATTTAACTAACTGTACAAAATTAAATAAAATAGGTGGTTATGTTAGTGAAGATGAAAGTACTTATGCAATAGGAACTTTTGAAGAAAATAATATAACTTCAGTAAAACTTCCAAATAGTGTAGAATATATAGGTGATGCTGCTTTTAAAGAAAATTCTTTAAAAACAATAAATATACCAACTAGTTTAATAAGAATTGGTAAGCATGCTTTTCGTGGTAATCAACTAGAAAGTACTGTTGTTTTTCCTAATACTTTACTATATATAGGATCGTATGCTTTTTCACAGGCGTTTTCAACAGGAGTGCCAGATTTTACTAATGCCTCATCTTTAAAATATATATATGATAGGGCTTTCTTTGAATCATTCCAAACTAGTCATTTAGATTTAAGCGGATTATCTAGTGTATATAGAATAGATAGTTTAGCATTTGCTTATTCTGAAATTAATACTATAGATATGACTGGTATGGAAAATTTATTTTGGTTAAAAGAAGCTGTATTTAGAGGTTGTGGCATAACTGGTACTGTTGATTTATCTGATTCATTAGAACTTGCTAATCTTGGAAATACAGAAGATAATGGTGAAACTTATTACTATTATGGTACATTTGAAGATAATAATATTTCAAATGTTATATTACCTGAAACAAATTATGGTATATTTGATAGGGCTTTTTATAATAATCCTTCACTAACTAGTGTAGATTTTGGAAATTCGGTTAGATATATTGGATATTACACATTTAATAAAGCAAATCTGACTAGTGTTAGTATTCCATCTGCTTATAATTCTAATATTGGATATAGAGCTTTTTATAAGTCGAGTTCTTCTAATCCAGATTTAACAACAATTACTAATAATACAACTTATAGTTATGACTGGTACAAAATAACAGGTCAAGGTTCTACTGATACATGTTCATTTAAAGCAGGTACTTGTGGAACAATTACTATAAATTAAAAAATATGACATTAGTCATATTTTTTTATTCCTTCATATATATTTTGTAATATTTCATTTTTTTGATTATCATTACTATTAGTCCATAGTATTTCAAAAAGTACACCTAATCCTGGTAAAACTATTTCATCTTTATCTTTTATTGCTTCCTTAATAGACTCATTAATATCTTCTAACTTAGCATCTTTAAAGTTTTCTAATATATTTTTTCTAATATCAATATTCATAATATTCCTCCAAATATATTATGTTTATAAATATGATTTTTATACTATATAGTT
>JAFTYN010000109.1 GCA_017461465.1 Bacilli bacterium | reverse complement strand
CTAGACGCAAATAATGAAAAGATAATACACGCTAAAATAATAATTGCACCTTCTAAACATACTGCACAATAACCTTTTATAAAACTTTTCCCAACATAACTACTAGGTTCTCCTGCAAAAGTTGATAAAGGTACAGGTGCTATTGCAGTATATAAATATATTCTAAAAAATCTACCATACACAGAAAGAATCATAATAAATGACAAGACAGTTATCAATAATCCTCCAATTAAAGTTACAGCCCATAATGGAATTGATTCAAAAAAGCCACAATTTTCAATAGCCGTTATCATTTCTTGAGGTAATACTGCCTCTGATGTTCCTCCTAAACCTGCCGTTTCCATTATTGTTCTTACTACTCCCTGTGTTATTTTAAATATACCTAACATTAGTTCTAATCCATAAGTTATTACTGCTTTTGATAATACAAATCTTATAAATAATTTGATTATCTGTTCTGGTTTCTTTACCTCTGTAAAACTACCACAAGTTCTTACAACTCCAACTGTGAAAAAAACAACAAGTAATGCTAGTCCTATTGCTTGAATAGCACCATTTATATTTACAATGACATTCCATATTGCTCCGTCTTTAAAGGTTTCTGGGGGTTGAGTTATTAAAGTCCATATTTCACTTAATTTAGAGTTCCAAGTTTCTAGTGCATTTTGTAAATTTTGCACTACCCAATTATCACTCAATATTAACACCTCCTTATAAAAAGATTAAAGGCAAGACTTTTACATATTGCATCTGTGATAATTCTTAACCTTTTATCATATTTAGAATTTCTTTTGCAAATGTGATAATAACACCACCTGCTAATGTTAAAAAGCCATTTGCTCTTTGTGATGGGTCGTGGCTCTTTAATGATAAACCTATTTGAACAATACCAAATCCTAGTAAAATCATACCTATTGCTCTAATTAGTCCAAATATAAAGTTTGATAAGTTATTTACTACTGCCATAGGGTCATCTGCTGCTAAAACATTCATACTTGTTCCTATTGTTAAAGCAAAAATGCTAACTCCCATAACATACATTTTAAATAGTTTTTTTCCTTTACTGCTTAATTGTAATTTATTATTTTTTCTCATAATTCTATTCTCCTTTTCTTTTTAAATATTCTTCAATTTCATCAGAAGATATAATTTCATAATCTCCTGTGATATTTTCTAATTGTGTATAGTCATAATTATCAACATTTTCATCAAATATAATTGAGGCAACTGCTTGTTCTGTTCCTCCGTGTAAATAAGGTTTAGCCTTACCATCTGTTGTTTTACTTACATTAGGGTGTTTCAAAATATCATATTTAAAATCCATTATTGGTCTTTCCCCTCTTATAAATAAAAGTGCATATTTGTTATCTAATAATCTTACTTCGTCCGGAGTCATTAACTCTCTGCCACTTAATTGATAATTAGTTGAATAACTACCACTATGACCGGTACTTTTACCATAAGTGTCTAAATCAATAGTTTCTTTTCCTAAAAGTTCACTTACATATTTATGAGTGGATTGTTCATTACCACCTAAATATAAAAACTCATCACAATTTCCTACTATTGATTCCCATTGTTTTTCAAACAAGGCTTTTAATTGAGCCAAGTTTTGTAGAATAATGCTTACAGATACTTCTCTTGAACGCATTACACTTAAAATCTTGTCAAAATCATCTGGTAGAGATACATTTGCAAATTCGTCCATTACAAAATGAACGTGAACAGGCAAACTTCCACCATACTTATGATCTGCCAAAAAAAACAACTGTTGGAACAGTTGCGTATATAATATGCTTACTAAAAAATTAAAACTTGTATCATTATCTGGTATTAAAGCAAATAATGCTACTTTCTTTTCGCCTAATGATGGCAAGTCTAATTCATCAGTAGCAGTTAATGAGGCTAAACTTTGAAGATTAAACTTTTCTAATCTTGACGCAAGAGTTATTTGTATAGATTTTAAAGTTTTAGCACTACCACTATGATAATCTCTATAATATTTAACTGCTATATGCTCTGGGTCTTTTTCTTCTAATCTATTAAATAATACATCTAATGGACTTATATAACTATCATCATCTTCGTGTACTTCACCTGCTCTTAATAATTCCATTACCATTGGAAAGTTTTGT
>JAFTYN010000020.1 GCA_017461465.1 Bacilli bacterium | reverse complement strand
GTGGTGATGGTGTAACAGGTGAAGATATCACTCATAATGTAAGAACAATTAAGACAGTGCCACTTACTTTAAGTAAACCTATAGATATTGAAGTTCGTGGAGAAATCTATATGAGTAAAAAATCATTTAATGATTTAAATAAGCAAAGAAAAGAAAATGGCGAAATAGAATTTGCTAATCCTAGAAATGCTGCTGCAGGCTCTGTAAGACAGCTAGATTCTAAAGTAGCGGCATCTAGAAACTTAGATTGCATTATTTATCATTTACCTAATCCACTTGATTATGGCTTAAATACTCATATGGAAGCCTTAATGTTTATGAAAGAACTTGGATGTAACGTTAGTCCAAATAATAAAATAGTAAATGATGTAAATGAACTTTTAGAATTTATAAATGATTGGACAGAAAAGAGAAATACATTGCCTTATGAAATTGATGGTATTGTTATAAAATTAAATAATATAAATGATCAAAGTAAAGTAGGATATACAGTTAAATATCCTAAATGGGCAACAGCATATAAGTTTCCAGCTATGAAAGTTTTAACAAAGCTTAAAGAAATTAAACTTACTGTAGGTAGAACAGGACAGGTTACTCCTAATGCAATATTAGAACCTGTTAGACTTATGGGAAGTGTTATTTCAAAAGCAACTTTACATAATGAAGATTACATTAAATTAAAAGATATACGTGAAGGTGATATTGTATCTATTATAAAAGCTGGTGATGTAATACCAAGAGTAGAAGAAGTAGAGTTTGAAAGAAGAGAAGAAAACTTACCAATCTTTGTAATGCCTCATACTTGTCCTATTTGTGGTAGTAATTTAAAGAAAATAGATTCGGCTTATTATTGCATTAATGAAAAATGCGATAAAATTAAAATAGAACAGCTTATTCATTATGCATCTAGAGATGCAATGAATATAGAAGGTTTTGGAGATGCAATAGTTGAAGACTTCTATAATATGGGGTATTTAAAAGAAATACCAGATTTTTATAATTTATATAATTTTAAAGAAGAACTTATGAACTTAGAAGGTTTTGGTTTAAAAAGTATCAATTCTTTAATAAGTGAAATAGAAAAGAGTAAAGAAAATAGTTTAGAAAAATTATTATTTGCACTTGGAATTAGACATGTTGGTAGTAAGACTGCTAAGGTTTTAGCAAAACAATTTAAGAATTTAGAAAATTTAAAAAATGCATCATATGATGATTTATTAAAAATTAATGATGTAGGAGAGATAATAGCGAAAAGTGTATATGATTATTTTAATGATGATGATAATCTAAATATGCTTAACAAATTAATTGATCTTGGTATGAATACGCATTATACTAAAGTAGAAAATATTAATGAAGATATAGCAGGTAAAACTTTTGTGCTTACTGGTTCACTTGAAAATATAACTCGTGATGAAGCTAGTGAATTAATTGAATCATTGGGAGGAAAAACAAGCTCAAGTGTTAGTAAAAAAACAAGTGTTGTTGTAGTAGGAAAAGACCCTGGTAGTAAATATAATAAAGCTCTTGAACTCGGCATAACAATTTGGCAAGAAGATGAATTTTTAGAGAAAGTTAAAACCACTTAGTTTTAACTTTTAATATTCCTAAGAAGAATTGACACTATGTAGAAAAATTATATGTAAAGGTACGTATAAAATCCAAAAAACAGGGAATATTTATGATATAATTATACAATGTTCGAAAGGTGGTAAAATATGGAAAAGTGGCAAGACTTTAAAGGTCAAACTTGGAAAAATGAAGTTAATGTAGAAGACTTTATTAAAGAAAATTATAAAGAATACTTAGGTGATGATAGTTTTTTAAATGCTCCGACAGAAAAAACTAAAAGACTATGGAATAAATGTGAAGAATTATTAAAAGAAGAATTAGAAAAAGGTGTACTTGGCGTAGAAACTGATGTAGTTTCAGGTATCAATAATTATAAGCCAGGTTATATAAGTGAAGATGATGATGTTATCGTTGGTCTTCAGACTGATGCACCACTTAAAAGAATTGTAAATCCATTTGGTGGAATGAGAATGGTTAAAAGTTCTTTAGAAGCTTATGGATATAAATTAGGTAGTGTTATTGAAGAAAACTTTAGTAAATATCGTAAAACACATAATGATGGTGTTTTTGATGCTTATACTACTGATATAAAAAGAGCTAGACACGTAGGACTATTAACAGGTCTTCCTGATGCTTATGGTCGTGGACGTATTATTGGTGATTATAGAAGAATTGCACTTTATGGTGTAGATTATTTAATAGAAAAGAAAAAAGAAGATTTAATTAAATTAGAACAAGGTTCTATTGATGAATATAGAATTCGTTTAAGAGAAGAAGTAAGTATGCAAATTAGAGCTTTAATGGATATTAAAGCAATGGCTGATTCTTATGGTTTTGATATTTCAAACCCAGCTACAAATGCAAAAGAAGCAGTACAATGGACTTATTTTGGTTATCTAGCAGCTATTAAAGAAAATAATGGTGCTGCTATGAGTTTAGGTAGAACTTCTACTTTCTTAGATATTTATATTGAAAAAGATATTGAAAAAGGTATTTTAACTGAAGCAGAAGCACAAGAAATAATAGATCAATTTATTATTAAATTAAGATTAGCTAGACATTTAAGAACTCCTGAATATAATGAACTTTTTGCAGGAGATCCAACTTGGGTAACTGAAGCATTAGGTGGTATGCTTGATGAAAGTAGATCACTTGTTACAAAAACATGTTTTAGATATTTACATACTCTAACTAATTTAGGATCAGCACCAGAACCAAATATGACAGTTTTATGGGCTGACAAACTTCCAGAAAATTGGAAAAAATATTGTGCTAAGATGTCTATTGAAACAGATGCACTTCAATATGAAAATGATGATTTAATGAGACCTATTCATGGTAGTGATTATGCTATTGCATGCTGCGTTTCTGCTATGACAGTAGGTAAACAAATGCAATTCTTTGGAGCACGTTGTAATATTGCTAAAGCACTTTTATATTCAATTAATGGTGGTATTGATGAAAAGAAAGGTGACTTAGTAGTAGAGGGCTTTGAAAAAATGACAGATGAAGTTCTAGACTATAATAAAGTTATGGCTGCATATGATAAAATGCTTGATAAAGTTGCTAAAACTTATGTTGATGCTATGAATATAATTCACTTCATGCATGATAAATATGCTTATGAAGCTGGACAACTTGCACTTCATGATACTGATCCAGAAAAACTAATGGCATTTGGTATAGCAGGTTTTTCAGTAGCAATAGATTCATTATCTGCTATTAAATATGCTAAAGTAAAACCAATTCGTGATGAAAATGGTATTGCTATAGATTTTGAAATTGAAGGAGATTATCCAAAATATGGTAATGACGATGATAGAGTAGATATAATTGGTGTAGAACTTGCTGAAAGTTTCTATAAAAAATTAAGTAAATATCCTTTATATAAAGGTGCTAAACATACTTTATCAATTTTAACTATAACTTCAAATGTAGTTTATGGTAAGAAAACAGGGGCAACTCCTGATGGTAGAAAAGCAGGTGAAGCTTTCGCTCCAGGAGCTAATCCAATGCATGGAAGAGATGAAAATGGTGCACTTGCATCACTTAACTCAGTAGCAAAAATACCATATACTAATGTATGTGAAGATGGTATTTCTAATACATTCTCTATTATTCCAGATGCTTTAGGGCATGAAGAAAATGAAAGAATTAATAATTTAGTTAATATTTTAAATGGTTACTTTAATCAAGGAGCACACCACTTAAATGTTAATGTATTTAGTAGAGAAACTTTAGAAGACGCTATGGAAAATCCTGATAAATATCCAAATTTAACTATAAGAGTATCTGGTTATGCAGTTAAATTTAATAGATTAACTAAAGAACAACAATTAGAAGTAATTTCAAGAACATTCCATGGAACAATTTAATGATTAAAGGTTATATTGATTCAATTGAAACAATGGGACTAGTAGATGGTCCTGGAGTAAGATTTGTTGTATTTTTAAAAGGATGTAAGTTAAGATGTTTATTTTGTCATAATCCAGAAACTTGGACTAGAGCTAATGCTACTGAAATAACAAGTGAGGAATTAATAAAAAGAATTCATAAATACCATAGTTATTACCAAGATGGAGGAGTAACATTCTCAGGTGGAGAACCTCTTTTACAACCAGAATTTTTAATAGATATGTTAAAGAAATGTAAAATGATTAATTTACATACTGCTTTAGATACATCTGGAGTAGGCATAGGTAATTATGAAGAAATACTTAAGTATACTGATTTAGTGATACTTGATGTTAAAGCATATACTGAAAAAGAATATAATCATATAACTAGATTTGAAGACAATATGGAGGAATTCAATAAGTTTTTAGAAGTGTGTCAAAAATTAAATAAACCACTTTGGATTAGACAAGTAATAGTACCAGGTATTAATGATACTAAAGAGTATATTATAGGTTTAAAAGAATATTTAAAAGGTATTAAAAATATTGAAAAAATAGAATTACTTCCATATCATGAATTAGGCGAATCAAAATATGAAAAACTTAATATTCCTTATATACTTAAAGGTACAAAGGCAATGGATCAAGAAAAATTAAAAGAATTAGAAAAAATATTAAAAGAAGATTAATAATTAATCTTCTTTTTTTCATATAATTATTAGGTGATTATATGGATATAAATAAACTTGCAGAAATAACAAATGGTATTATCTTAAAAGATACAAAAAGAACTATAAAAAAAATTGTTATAGATACTAGAATATTAAATGATAATGATGTATTTATACCAATCAAAGGTAAGAATTTAGATGGAAATAATTATATAATGGATGCTATAAATAAAAACGCAAGTATTGTTTTTGTAGCAACTTATGATTATGAAGAAATTACTAAGGATGTTGGAATCATAAAAATAAATGATGGTATAGAAGCTTTAAAAAACATTTGTAAATATATTTTAAATGACTATAAAGGAACAATTATAGGGGTAACTGGTTCTGTTGGTAAAACTACCACTAAAGAGCTTCTATATTCTATTTTAAGCTCTAAATATAAAGTGT
>JAFTYN010000019.1 GCA_017461465.1 Bacilli bacterium | reverse complement strand
GACATAACCAAGGCGTAATCTTTGCATGCTTTTTCATATGTAATATTATATGTCTCACTTAATAAATTAAGCATATTATCAAGTTTAACATCCATTCTATTAACTTCTATTTCTAGATTATTAACTTCCTTAGCCTTTGAATTATAATTAGCATTTTCCATTTTCAAATAATGTTCATATTCATCCAATTGTTCTTTTAACGTATCCCTTTCATTTTGAATAGAAAGAATGTTGTTAGCTATAAATTCTTTTTCCTTTAAAGCTTCATAGTATTCTTTGATAATTTCGTCTTCCTCTTTAGATAGAGAACCACCAAGCATATTATTAACACTTACTATTTCATGCTTTAAATCATCTAAAACATTTTCTAGTTCTATGATTGAAACCTTTTTACTATTTATTTCATCTAACAATATATTCTTATTTTTAGTTAATAAATACAATTTGTCATTTTCCGAAGCAATGTTTGCGTCTGTTATATTTATATTATCTTCTATTTTTAAAATAGTCTCATCAAAAATTTTATATTCTTTTATTAGATTTTCCAAATCATATTTTAATGTTATAACATTTTTATTATTGATTTTAGTACCACCAGTTATAGATCCACCAACATGTAACATATTACCATCTAATGTTACTACTCTATATCTATAATTTATTCTTTTACTGATTAAATTAGCACTATCAATATCTTTAACTACTATAACATTCCCTAATTGATTTTCTATAATATTGTAATATTTTTTATCATAAGATACTAACTTAGATGCAACAGAAATAAATCCTGAAATATTTTTTATAATATTTATTATATCTGGTTCAATAGCTTTTGGTTTTATGATATTTAATGGAAAGAATGTAGCTCTTCCTAAATTGTTGTTTTTTAAATAACTAATTGCCTCTTTTGCAACCATTTCATTATCAACAACAATATTACTAGCGCTAGCACCAAGAGCAGTTGAAATAGCAGTTGCATATTCCTCATTTATTTCAATTAAATTGCCTATTATATTATGTACTCCACTCAATTTTGGATTATCAAGCACTTTTTTAGTAGCTTGTGGCAAGATACTATTATTTTCTATATTATCTTTTAAGATTTCTATTTTATTTTTTAAAATTGCTTGTTTTTTATTTTCAGAAGTTAAAGTTTGATCTAATTTAATTCTTAGATTTTTTAAACCATTAACTTCTTCTTCTTGTTTAGCACATTTTTCTTTTATTTCTTTATATTCATCATCTTTTATAATGATTATATTATTAGTGCTTGCAATATCATTCTCTATCTTTAATTTTTTTTCTTCTAATTCAATTAAATTATTATGTAATTTTGTGTTGTCTACTTCATATTTTTTTCTTTCTAGTATTATATTTTTTCGACCATTTATTTTTTCAACTTTCGTAGTAATATCTAATAATTCACGTTGTTTGGCTGCTAAATCATTATTTAGTGCATCTATTTTTACTTTAAGTTCTGTTATTTTTGTTTCATTCCCAGAATTATTAGTATTTAGTTTTAATAGTTCATTATTTAAAATCTCTATTTTTTGTTTCTTTTCCTTATATTCGTCATTTATATCAGTTATATCTTTAGCAAGTAACGCAACTTCAACATTTTCTAATTCTTCTTTAACTTCTAAATATTTTAATGCTTCTTCTTTTTGTTTTTTAAGTGGCATTACTTGATGCTCTAATTCACCGATAATATCTTCTACTCTACTCATATTATCATGAGTTTTTTCTAATTTTCTTAATGCTTCTTCTTTTCGCTTTTTATACTTTAAAACACCGGCTGCTTCTTCAAATATAACTCTTCTATCTTGTGGCTTATTTGAAAGTATTTCTTCGATTTTCCCTTGAGAAATAATATTAAAACTTTCTTTTGCAATTCCTGTATCTAATAGAATTTCAGTTATATCTTTTAAACGGCATCTCTCATTATTTATAAAATATTCATTCGTACCATCGCGATATACTCTTCTTTTAATAGAAACTTCATTATATTCTGTAGGCAAATAATGATCAGAGTTATCAAAAATCAATGTTACTGATGCTACATTAAGAGGATTTCTTGATTTTGAACCAGAAAAAATGACATCAGTCATATTGTCTGTACCACGTAAAGATTTAACTGATTGTTCACCAAGTACCCATCTAACTGCATCTACAACGTTACTTTTACCCGAACCATTAGGTCCAACAATACCTGTTATTCCTTTATCTAAGTCTATTTCTATTGTATCAGCAAAAGATTTAAAACCATGTGTTTTTATTTGTTTTAAATACATATCATCACCCTAAACTAACTATACATAATTGTATCAAAAAAGATACTAAAAAACAACAAAAGACTATATAAAATAGTCTCTTATCCAATTAAAATATTCCCAATAAATTCGAAGAAATCATAAAACAAATCTCTAATTCTATAAATAAATAATTTTAGTCTAGATAGTTTTATATTTTCTGATTCTATAGTTATTAAATGAATATTTTTTTCTTCTTCTTTTTTTATTTTACAACCATATCTTTTATACCTATATACAATCTCATCAACATTATATGTAGAAATATCATTATATAAATATACTTTTTTATTAGCTGTCAAAATACTATTTTTAATAAATCCTCTAAAAAATGGAAGGATAGTTTCAAAATTACAAATTATGTAATCAAAAGATTGCTTTTGTTTTTTTAGTTCTTTACTTAATTTCTTGATATTTATATCCTTTTCACCATTTAATTTCTTCTTTTTATTTTGCTTTTTTAATATTGTATTTCCATTACTATTTAAGGTATATACAATTGTGGTTTTTTTGTTTTCTTTAAGACTTTTTACTAAAGATGAATTATCTTCAAACCCAATAACTAATACGCTACCTGATAATTCTTTTGATAAATTATTTAATAATTTCATTTAAATCACCTACTATATCATTTATAACATAACTAGCACATAATAGTCCAGCAGTAGCAGGAACAAAAGAATTAGAACCAAGTTTTTTTTCTTTTGTTTCTAAAGGAGGTTCTTTTGATGAAATAACCATCACTTTACCTTTTATTTTTTCTTCTTTAACCATCTTTCTGATTTTTTTAGCAAGTGGATCATAACTAGTTTTAGTGATATCAGTTACTTCAAGTAATGCTGGATTCATTTTGTTTCCTGTTCCCATTGAAGAAATTAATTTTATATTTTTACTATGGCATATCCTTATAAGTTCCATTTTAACTTCAGTGGTATCACATGCATCAATCACGTAATCTATTTTATTTTCAAATAATTCTATAGTATTTTCTTTAGTTAAATAAGTCTTATATGTTCGAATATTACATTCTGGGTTAATATCCAATACTCTTTCTTTAGCTACATCCACTTTGCACTTACCAATATTAGAATGTAATGATATTATTTGTCTATTTAAATTAGTAATATCAACTACATCATTATCAACTATTGTTATATTACTTATACCAGATCTAACTATAGCTTCTAAAGCATATCCACCCACTCCCCCAATACCAACTATTAGGATACTTTTGTTCTTTAAATCATCTAGTTTATTTCCAATTAATAATTTTAAACGATTATACTGCATTATATCACCTACAATTAATTATATATTATATCTATAAAAAAGCAAACAAAAAGACCAAAAGAAAGGCGGTAATAACGATAAAACCTGATCTCCCAGGTGGGCATCACATCATACATTTTAGGATTCTTAAACGTAGTTAAGCATTCAACACCATATATGAATTAGATTCCCAATACGTTATATTAGTAGGTTTTTCAAATAAACCATCCATATCTTCTAGTCAATTTAATTATATCATATTTAATGTTAAATGAAAAGAAAAAAGATATAACTAATCGTTATATCTTAATCTACTCCCCCCAACAAACATGCTTCTCCTAATTGCCTTTCATCTACAACTCCACGTAAATTAGATACATCTACATCCAATGGATTAAATCTATTATCACAGAAACTATGAATACCTAAATAAGTTAATTTTGTCAAATTATTTACATATAAATCTGTAATTTCATTGTGAATGAAAGCTGCTTCTCCAATGTGAACTAATTTATCAGTACCTCTAAAACTAACCTTATCTATATAATTCCATTCAAATGCTCCAACTTTAATATATTTTAAAGATGTCATATTTGTTAAATCTATTTTTTCTAGTAATGAACCATAAAATGCATAAAGTCCTATGCTTTGAAGGCTAGTACAATTTGATAGTTTTGCAGTTGTTAAATTAGTTAAACCAAACGCTGAATCACCTATAGTTCTTAAATTAACTAAACTTGCTAAGTTAACAGAAGTTATACCAGAATTTGCAAATGCATAATCATCTATTTTTACTATTGAAATTGGTAAACTTACAGATGTAATTGCTTTAGCTTTATCACCGAATGTATACCAAGTCCAGTATTCTTGATTATTTATTCTTCCATCATGATAACTATAACCTTTATAGTAAGGTAATGCATTTGATGGATCTCGGTAATATTCTAACGTATTTTCTATTTCAACTTTTTCATTATTACTTGGTAAAAACCCTGGTAATACCGAATTTTCTCCTAAATTACTTTCAAGTCTTGGCGGATTATATCTTGAACCAATATCCGCAAATGCAGCATATCCAATTTCTATTACTGGTTCATCTTCAATAAAGCTAGGAACTACTACATCTCCAACGCATTCAGCTCTATTAAAGTCAATTCCTGTTATAGTAACGCCACTTGATTTCATTTTATAAGTAAAACATGAAACATCCGTAGATGGACATTCACCTTCAACGATAATAAGATCATCGATTGGTCCATTAGCGCAAAATGAACCATTACTTACATTTACCGCTGTTAGTTTATCACCAACTAATTTTATAGTTCCACTTACATATTGTCTAGAATTTTCGACATTTATTTCTCCAACACCATATCCACTAGCATTCATACCAGTATATCCTTCTTCTGCATATTTTTGTTGTGCTGCTGTCAATAATCCTTTTACTGACTCTTCGTAAGTTGATTTTTCGTAATCTACTTTAATTCCTCTT
>JAFTYN010000108.1 GCA_017461465.1 Bacilli bacterium | reverse complement strand
TTTGTTATTGGAATAATGAATAAATTTGGATATTTAGGCATATTTTTACTTATTTTATTAGAAAATTTATTTCCCCCAATACCTAGTGAGGTTATACTTACTTTTGGAGGCTTTATGACTATAAGTACTAGTATGAATGTATTTGGAGTTATATTAGTTTCAACTATAGGTTCTTTGCTTGGTGCTATTATTTTATACTATTTAGGAAAAATACTTAACAAAGAAAGAATTAATAAAATAATAAAAAGTAAGTATGGTAAATTACTTAGAATAAAATCAAAAGATATTGAAATGGCTGACAAATGGTTTGACACAAAAGGTAGAAAAACTGTTTTCTTTTGTAGGTTCATTCCTGTTGTGCGTAGTTTAATTAGTATACCAGCTGGTATGAGTGAAATGCCATTACCTCAGTTTACAATTTATACTTTTTTTGGTAGCTTAATATGGAATACAGTTTTAATTTTAATAGGAGCATTCGCTGGAGATAAAAAAGATTATATTTTATCATTACTAGATGATGTATCAAATATAGTTCTTATTGCTTTAATTGTTATTTTTATAGTCTTGATATATAAGTTTTATAATACTAGAATAAAGAAAAAAAGTAATTAGTTTATGATATAATAAAAACAGGGGGAGAAATATGACAAGAGAAGAAAATGTGTTAAAGTATTACGTTTTATGTAACAAACTTAAAGATGTTATTAGAACAGGTTGGAAAGATTGGCATGTTGAAAGAACTAGAGTAGAAAGTGTAGCTGAACACATCTATGGTGTTCAAATGCTTGCTTTAGCTATGCACTCTGAATATAAATATGATATTGATATATCTAAAGTTATCTTCATGCTAGCCGTTCACGAATTAGAAGAAATAATAATAGGAGATTTAACTCTTTTTCAAATTTCGAAAGAAGAAAAAGAAAAACTTGGCCACAATGCTTTAAAAGAAGTGTTAGGTTGTCTAATTACAGGTGAAGAAATAGAAAAGTTAATTCACGAGTTTGATGAAAGAAAAACGAAAGAAGCTTTTTTTGCTTATCAGTGTGATAAATTAGAATGTGACATTCAAAGTAAAATATATGGTGAAGAAGATTGTGTTGATTTAAATAATCAAGATGATAACCAAAGTGCTAAACATCCAAGAGTTGTTGCACTACTTGAAGAAGAAAAAGACTGGGCACGTATGTGGCTTAAATTTGGGCAAGAAAAATATCCATATGATGAAAATTTTAAAGCTGTATCAGATTATGCCAAGGAAAATAAGATAAAGGAACTTATAAAAAATTAAAAATGAACGTTATGTTCATTTTTTTATGTAAACTTAACAAAAAAATACTCCTAATTTTTTATTAAATGGTATAATTATATATAGTTGGGTAAAGATAGGGGGAATCGTCATGGCAATAGGGTTCGACAATAAAAAATATGTAAAAATTCAAAGTGCAAAAATAAGAGAAAGATTTAAATTATTTGATAGGCTTTATCTTGAAATTGGAGGTAAATTATTTGATGATAGTCATGCTGCAAGAGTACTTCCAGGTTTTAAAAATGATGCTAAAATTTCAATGTTTCAAGAACTAAAAGATGATTTAGAAATTATTTTTTGTATAAATGCTGGTGATATCGAAAGAAATAAAATAAGGGGAGAATATGGTATTACCTATGATAATGAACTTATAAAGTTAATTAATCAGTCTAAGAGAATGGGATTTTCTGTCAATTCTGTTGTTGTGACTTTATATAAAAATCAAGTAAGTGTTGATAAATTCATAAAAAAACTAGAAAGAAATGGTATTAAGACTTATATACATACATTTACTAAAGGATATCCTACAGACGTAGATACTATAGTAAGTGAAGAAGGTTATGGTGCTAATTCTTATATCGAAACAACTAAACCTCTTATATTAGTTAATGCTCCAGGACCAGGAAGTGGTAAGCTTGCTACATGCTTATCGCAAATATATCATGAAAGTAAACGTGGAATAAATGCCGGATATGCAAAATTTGAAACATTCCCTGTATGGAATTTATCTTTAAAACATCCTGTTAATTTAGCATATGAAGCCGCTACTGCAGATTTAAAAGATGTTAATATGATAGATCCATTTCATTTAGAAGCTTATGGGGAAATGGCTGTAAATTATAATAGAGATGTTGAAATGTTTCCAGTACTAAAAAACATACTATTTAGGGCAACAGGAAAAGATATATATAAATCTCCAACTGATATGGGTGTAAATATGCTTGGTTATGCTATTAAAGATGCATCAGTAGTAGAAGAAGCAGCTAAAAAAGAAATAGTAAGAAGATATTATCATGAAAAAAATAATTATAAAATTGGTTTATCAGATGAAGATGCTTGGAAAAAAATAAAACTTTTAATGAATGAACTTAAAATAGATGAAAAATATTTGGATGTGATTGAACCAGCACTAGAAAAAAGTAAAAAAGAAAATAAGCCAGTTATTTCTTTAAAACTATCTAAAAAGAAAATTATAACAGGTAAACAAACTGAAATTTTATCGCCTGCTTGTACAGTTGTTTTAAATGCCATAAAAGAATTATCTAAAATACCAGATGATATTAAGTTAATATCACCTAATGTATTAGAGCCAATGTTAGAAATGAAAAGAAAGTTAGGTACAGGTGCTGAAACTTTGCAGCTTACAGAAGTCTTAACAGCATTAAGTATCTGTTCAACTACAAATCCAATGGTAGAAAAAGCATTAGATAATTTGTCAAAATTAAAAGATTGTGAAGCTCATGCAACATATATTGTTGAAAATGGAGATAAAAAAGCATTAAAAAAATTAAATATTATTTTAACATGTGAATCAGAATTTATTTCTGAAACTGAAATAGAACATTAAAAGACAATTTGTCTTTTTTTGTTTTTATGCTATAATATGCACTACTTAGGAGGTATTTTATGTTAGATTATAGAGATTATCAAATAAAAGGAAATAGAATATCAAGAGACGAAAGTAAATTAGTATTAATGTTAGGTAGAGAAATTGAAGAAAAAGTTGAAGCTTGGAATATAGATGGAAAAAATACTTTACTTACTGTTTTAAATTATCTTACTAATATTGGAAAATTCACTAAATCATATAATAGAGAACCTAAAAATTTTTCATTTAAATTTAAAGATGGTCTAAAAAAAGAAGTTGGGGTAGCTCTAAGATATGGTGATATGCTAGAAGATTTTCCGGCTATATATATAAATGAAGTTGTAACAGGAGTAAATATTTTAAGAAGATATTATTGTGATGTTAAAAATAAATTAACTGATTATATTGATATTGGTCTTGAAAGTATTGAGTTTACAAAAGGTGGAGTAACAGTAGGAAAATATATTGGTGAAAATTTTTCAACTTTAAATGTCTATAGTAATGGCTATAGTTATAAAGTATATTGCTATGGAAAAAAAGATAACAAAGAAGATGTAAGACTTAATAATGAAGTAGAACTTATGAATAAATTATTAGAAATCAAGGAACCAATTTCTGCTATTGATTTATATAAAATGGTAAAAGAATGTGTTCAAGATTTATCAAATTTAAGTAAGTTCAGAATTGTTATTAATGAACAAAAGAGTAAAAAAGCTGTAGGGGAATTAGAAATAATAGATAATAATCTCGTAAAATGTTTAACTTCCAAAAAATTAAGTGATAATATTAATTTAGAAGTTACTTATGATTTAGAAAATGGTTTAAAAATGAATGTTTCAAACTTAACAACAGAAAAAGACAAAATTTTACAAGTTATGGGCGAAGCTGAAGGGGAGTTAGAAGCTCATAAGATTTTGATTAAACAATTTGATGCTAATAAGAAAGAAAGCAATTAATTGCTTTTTTTCTTTATAATATATGATATAATAGATGCAGGATGTGATTAAATATGTATATAAAGCGATGTTGCCGCTTCTAATTTTTATTACATATAATATTAGAGGAGGATTTTATGAAATTATATAATACATTAACAAGAAAAATAGATGATTTTAAACCGATTAAAGATGATGTTGTGACTATGTATACATGTGGTCCAACTGTATATCATTTTGCGCACATAGGAAATTTAAGAACTTATATTAGTGAAGACATTTTAGAAAAATCTTTAAATTATGTTGGATATAATGTAAAAAGATGTATGAACATCACCGATGTAGGACACTTAAGTAGTGATTCTGATAGTGGTGAAGATAAGATGTTAAAAGGTGCTGCTAGAGAAAAGAAAACAGTATTAGAAATAGCTGATTTTTATACAAACGCTTTTAAAGAAGATTGTGATAAATTAAATATAAAATGGCCTGAAATAGTATCACCAGCTACTCAAAACATTGATGAGTATATTAAAATGATAACTAAATTATTGGAAGATGATAAAGCTTATATGGCTGGTGGAAATATTTATTTCGACACTTCTAAATTGGATGACTACTATGTTCTTACTAATCATAAAGAAGATGAGATGGTAGTAGGAGTAAGAGAAGGAGTAGAAGAAGATTCTAATAAGAAAAATCAAGCAGATTTTGTACTATGGTTTACTAAATCAAAGTTTGCTGATCAAGAATTAAAATGGGATAGTCCATGGGGGTATGGATATCCAGGATGGCATATTGAATGTTCTGGTATTTCGTTAAAATATTTAGGAGAGTATCTAGATATTCACTGTGGTGGTGTTGATAATATATTCCCACACCATACTAATGAAATAGCACAAAGTGAAGCATATTTAGGACATAAATGGTGTAATAATTGGTTTCATGTCGAACATTTAAATGATGCTTCAGGGAAAATGAGTAAGTCAAAAGGGGAATTTTTAACTGTTTCACTTTTAGAATCAAAAGGTTACAATCCACTTGCTTATAGACTTTTATGTTTACAATCACATTATCGTAAACAATTACTTTTTACTTATGATGCCTTAGATAATGCTACTAATGCATATAATAAATTATTAAGTAAAATTCAAAGTTTAAAAGAAAATAATATTGGAGAAATAAAGGATACTGAAAAGTATAACGATAAATTTAAAGAAGCCTTAAAAGATGATTTAAATACTTCAGTAGCACTTACAGTTTTATACGATGTATTAAAAAGCGAACTTAATAATGCATCAAAATTATATCTAGTAGGAGAATTTGATAAAGTACTATCTTTAGATCTACTTAAAGATAATAAGAAAGAAATAGATAGTGATTTAGAAAAGTACATTCTTGATATGATAGCAAAAAGAAATGATGCTAAAAAAGAAAAAAACTATGCTTTAGCAGATGAAATCAGAAATGAATTGTTAGAAAAAGGTATCATGATAAAAGATACAAGAGAAGGAACAACATACGAAATTAAGGAGTAATATATGTTAAATAAAGATGCAGCAGATGTAGAAGAAAGAATCAATAATGTTATTTTAGGTATAAGAGGTAATTATGTTTGCCATGATACTGATATAATTAAAGGATTAGAAATCGTTAAAGGTGTTAATGAAACTGTTAATGCTGAAATTATGGATGAAGAGCATGTTGATTTAATAAATGCAGGTATTAAAGTTTATACTGATAAATATAATAGCAATTTTGTTAGTGTTCCTAGATATATTAATCAAGGTATTAAGCACGGCGAAATGATTGTAAGTGCTGTATCTATGAAACATGTAAAGCAAAAACTAAAAAGCAAAGATAACAAGTAATTGTTATCTTTTGTCTATGGAGGATTTATGGATGGAATTGTTATAATTAATAAACCTAAGGGATACACAAGTAGAGAAATTGTTGATATAGTAGGTAAAAATTACAAGACAAGAAAAGTTGGACATACAGGAACGCTAGATCCTCTTGCAACTGGCGTACTTGTAATATGTATAGGAAAAGCAACAAAAATAGTAGAATTAATAACTTCATATGATAAAGAATATATAGCTACTTTTAAATTTGGTGTTCTAACAGATTCACTAGATTCTGAAGGAAATATAATAAATGATAATAAAATAATATTAGAAGAAGAACAAATAAAAAGAGCACTTAAAGAATTAACTGGAACATATATGCAAGAAGTTCCTATATATTCAGCTGTAAGAATAAATGGTAAAAAGTTATATGAATATGCTAGAGAAGGTTTAGAAGTAGAGCTTCCAAAACATGAAGTTACAATATCTTCATTAGAACTATTAAATATTTCTGAAGAAGACGGACATACTATTATTAAAGTTAAGTGCCATGTTAGTAAAGGAACTTATATAAGAAGTTTAGGTAATGATATTGCAAAAATACTTGGTACAACAGCTATTATGACTGATTTAAGAAGAACTAAACAAGGTGATTTTACAATTGAAAACGCAATTGTATTAGATAAACTAGATGGAAATACTAAATTACTTTCTATCAAGGATTGCTTAAGTGATTATAAAACAATAAAAACTGATAGTATTTTAGAAGAAGATATTAGAAATGGCAAAATTTTAAAAAACAAATATAATGCTAAAAAAATTCTTTTTGAAAATGAACAAGGTGATGCTTTAGCACTATATAAAGAATATGAAAAAGACAATAATTTAATTAAACCATGGAAGATGTTTATAACAAGATAATAAAGTTGTAGTTGACACTACAACTTTTTAAAAACTCTTTTACTAATGATTAAAATATGCTATAATTAATGTAGATTAAAATAGAGTAAGTAGGAACTGGAAGGTGCAATAATTTTATGAAAAATAAACCAATATATTTATGGCCTTTTATAATACTATATAAAACACCATTATTAATATTACATTATTTATTTACAGGAATTGTATTTACATTAATGGCAATTTCTTTTACTTGGTGGAAACTAGTAAAATGGTTTATGTTTGGTATATCTTTCCCAATCGTAATAATTGGTAGAGCATTTAAAGGTGATAAAAAGAAAAATAATATTGCTAAGGAAGCGTCTCTTACAGCAGCTGCAGGGGCTACAGCTGCTGTATTAAATGCTGGTGCAGTTGGTCTTCCAAGTCATCTTTCTAAAGATGAAAAAGAATTAGCAAAATTAAAAGCAAAAGACGAAAAAGAAGCTTTAGCACATGAAAAGAAGATGGCTGAATTAAAACGAAAAGAAGATATTAAGGCAGCCAAAGAAAAAGAAAAATTAGAAAAATTAAATAAGAAGAAAGAAAAAGAAGCAAAAGAGCAAGAAAAAATAGATGCTGAAAATCAGTTAAAGGAACAACAAGCTTTATTAAAAGAAGCGGAAAGAAAGAAAAAACAACAAGAAGCAATAGAAAAACAAAAGAAACAAAAAGATGGTAAACCTTTAACACCAGCACAAGAAAAGAAAGCAGCAATGAAGCAAGCTAAACTTGATGCTGCTGAAGAAAAGAAACGTTTAAAAGAAGAAAAAATAAAACGTAAAAAAGAATTAAAAGACGAAAAGAAAAAACTTCAAGAGAAGAATACTTATGTAAATGAAAATGTAACTCTTGAAAAGAAAAAAGTTGGAGACTATATTAATGATGGTCTTGAAAAAATGATAGCAGTTCCTAAAAAACTTAAGGAAAAAGCTAAAAATAGTATTAAAAATTCTTCATTTGCAAGAAATAAACGTAATGAAGAAGATATGCAACGTGAAGCATTACTTATCGACTTTAATGGCGATGATGCAACTAAGAGTGATAAAAAAGTTGTGTATGAATATGTTGGTAAGAATGCAGAAGGAAAGATTGTTAAGAATTACTTTGAAGCCTTCTCTAAAGTAGAGGTTCACTCATTTCTATTAAGTGAAGGTTATGAAGTATATAGTATTAGAACAAGTTCATGGATTCAATTCTTCCATGGTACTAAACAAGCTACAAATGTTAAATTTAAAATGAAGGATTTATTATTCTTCTTAACACAGTTATCTACTTATATCAAAGCGGGTATTCCACTTGTAGAAGCACTTAGAATTTTAAGTAGACAGTTCCAAGATAAGAGTTATCAAAAATTATTTAGAGCTTTAATTTACGATTTAACTATGGGTGATAACTTCTCAATAGCTATGGAAAAGCAAGGTAATGCTTTCCCTAAAATCTTAGTTAACATGGTTAAAGCATCAGAAATGACTGGAGAACTTCCAGAAGCTTTAGATGATATGCAATTATATTTTGAAGAATCTGATAAGACTAAAAAGCAAATGATTACAGCACTTACTTATCCAGCTATCGTATTTACACTTGCAATAGTAGCGTTAGTATTTATTATGCTTTATATCGTTCCACAGTTTGTTGATATTTATGCAGATATGGATAATGCCGAACTTCCTGGTATTACAGTATTTATCTTAAATTTATCTGAATTACTTCAAACTAAATGGATGTATATTATAGCAGTTATTGTTGTTGTAATTGTTGTATTCTCATATTTATTTAAAAATGTTAAATTATTTAGAACACTTATTCAGTGGTGTTTAATGCATGTGCCAGTAATTGGAGATGTTATCATTTATAACGAAGTTACGATGTTTACTAAAACATTCGCTTCATTATTAAAGCATAATGTATTTATCACTGATACAATGGAAATTCTTAATAAAATAACAAATAATGAAATTTGGAAAATGATTATTCTTGATACTATTACAAACTTGGCGAAGGGTGAAAAAATTTCTCTTGCCTTCCAAGATCACTGGGCAGTTCCAGTTCCAGCTTATGAAATGATCGTTACAGGAGAAAGAACTGGTCAATTACCTGAAATGATGCAAAAAGTTTCAGATTATTATCAAGAATTACATAAAAATGCAGTAGGAAGAATTAAATCTTTCGTAGAACCAATCTTAATCCTTTTCCTTACAGGAGCGGTTGGTGTAATCGTACTTTCTATCGTTATTCCAATGTTCGATATGTATAGCCAATTAGGTTAATAAGTAGTAGGGGGAATCTTATGGAATTATATTATGCGATAGTGCTATTTGTATTCGGAACCATATTTGGTTCCTTTTACAATGTAGTAGGAGATAGAGTGGCAGATGGTAAATCAATTATCTATCCACCTTCACATTGTCCAAAGTGTAAGCATAGACTAACACCTTTAGAATTAGTACCTATATTTTCGTATTTATTTCAAGGTGGCAAATGCAAAAATTGTAAATGCAAAATACCTTTATTTCATCCACTATATGAAATATTTGTTGGATTATTGTTTATGTTTTCTTACATTTCATTTGGATTTACTGGTGATTTTGTAATAGCACTTACCTTTGTTTCAATGCTTGCTATTATCATAGTAAGTGATTATTATTATATGATTATACCTGATGAAATACTAATTTTCTTCGGTGTAACATTAGCATTAGAAGTATTATTAATAAATGGTATTGATGCCTTTGGCATATCATTACTTAGTGGTATTATTAGTTTTGGTGTTATGTTTTTAATTAAATTATTTGGAGATTTTATATTTAAGACTGAGTCAATGGGTGGTGGAGATATAAAATTATTATTCTTCTTAGGATTTATTCTAGGATGGCCACAGGCTCTACTTTCAATTTTTCTAGGATCAATTATAGGTCTTCCAATATCATTAATAGTATTAAAAATTAAAAATACTAATATTATACCATTTGGCCCATTTTTAGCTCTAGGTGCCATAATAATATTATTAACACAGTTCAATATTGAAATATTATTAAATGCGTTAACTATGTAACGCATTTTTTTTATGCATAAAAAAAGAAGGATTAACCTTCTTTTTAACTAACTATTTCTGGAATACCAGCATTAGGGTTTTCTGCAGGAGTAACAGTAGGAACAACTGTTGGATTTACTGTTGGTACTTCAACCGGAGTAATAACAGGTTGTTCTAAAGTTACATTAGCTTCAGCTGGCATAACAGGTGCTTGAGGAGTAACGACTTCATTAACTACTGGAGTAGCAGGTGCTACCGGAGTGCTTGTAACTTCAGGAGTTTGAACTGGTGCTGCTACTGGCTCAGCAACTGGAGTAGGTTCTACTTGAGCAGGTGCTATAGGAGCAGCAGACTCAGGTGTTTCTGTTTCAAATGTAGTTGCAAGTGCATCACCTGTAACTTCAGTAACTTGACTAGTAGCTTCCTCATGATGTTCAGCTTCATTGGCAATTTCTGAGAATTCAAGAGCTTTCTTAAGGTCTAATTCACCAGCTAGTTTATCATCGTTTTCAAGTTCAATAAGTTTTAACATTTCTTCAACAGTAGAGTGTCCTGCAATAACTTTCTCAAGACTATCTTGTAATAAAGAATGAATATCGGAACTATAAACTAAAGTACGTAAATCTTCTTTTTTCATACCACTTGAAAGGGCATCTCTAATTTGCTGATTAATAACAAGTACTTCGTGAATAGCGATACGTCCAGAGTAACCATTACCACATTCTTCACATCCAACTGCTGAATATACTTCATCTATATCTTTATTAAGAACTGTTTTAAATAGTTTCTTTTCATATTCATTTGTTTTTCTAAGTGCTTTACATTTAGGACATAATCTACGAGCTAATTTTTGAGATATAATTCCAGTTAAAGCACTAGATAGAAGATAACGTTCAACATCCATATCAAGTAAACGTTCAATTGTATTAAGTGAGTTATTGGTGTGGATTGTTGATAGTACTAAGTGACCTGTGATAGAAGCACGAACAGCAATCTTTGCGGTTTCGGTATCACGAATTTCCCCGATCATTATGATATTAGGGTCTTGACGTAAGATAGAACGTAGGGCACTCGCGAAAGTAAGACCAATTTCAGCATTAACTTGAACTTGGTTGATACCTTCAATGTCCATTTCTATAGGGTCTTCAACAGTGATTAGGTTTGTATCAACTCTATTTAATCTTTGTAAGATAGAATATACTGTAGTAGATTTACCACTACCAGTAGCTCCTGTTACAAGGATAATACCATTTGGAACACCAATCATATATAATACTTTTTTAAAATTATCTTCACTAAAATCTAATTGCTCTAGTCCACTTAAACTTTTTGTATAGTCAAGGATACGGATAACTATTTTTTCTCCATTACTTACAGGTAAAACAGACACACGAAGGTCTAAGTCAATATCTTGTAAAGTAGCTTTAATAGCACCATCTTGAGGTAGTCTTGATTCAGTAATGTTCATACCAGATATAATCTTAACACGAGTAGTTAAGTTTTTCTTAACAGCATTAGGTACTTCACAATAATCATGAAGCTCACCATCTATACGAATTCTAACTTTCATAAAGTTTTCTTGTGGATCGAAGTGGATATCACTCGCACCTCTTTTTGAAGAATCTACCAGTATTTCGTTAACTATTTCAACGATAGGCATTTTTTCAAAATCAAATGTTTTTAACATAAAAAAATTCATCCCCTTTTTATTATTTGGACTAGCATTTATCCTGAATATATTATATAATAGTTCTAGGATAAAAACAATAAGGAAGGGCGACTTTTATGAAAAAAATGAATAAAAAAGGGTTTATGTTAACTGAAACTTTAATAGTTGCAACTATGCTTATTTCGGTTCTTTTAATACTATATATTCAGTTCAAAACAGTTAATAGAAGTTTTACTTCTAGCTTTAGTTATAACACAGTTGGGAGTAGTTATAATCTTTACAATGCTAAAAAATATATAGAGATATCAAATTATAGTTTAATAGCAGAAAAACTTAAAGT
>JAFTYN010000107.1 GCA_017461465.1 Bacilli bacterium | reverse complement strand
TCACAAGAAGGAATTTTGACAGGTAAAACAAAAGAAGAATATACCCCATGGACTTTAGACATAAATGAAATAGATGTAAATAAAAAGTATGAAACAAAAACTAATTATTACTACAACAAAGTTAACGATAAATATGATTATCTATTTATTATTAACCCAACAAATGATTATTATTATCTAGAGTATATATATAGTTATATAAAAGATACATCAATTATGCATACTACTAAAAATACAATAACCAAAAATAATAAGATGACTGTGCCACTAGGTATAGGAAAAATACAAGATTTAAAAGTAGATATGCACATTGAAAAAAGAAACTCTACTAATCTAACATTATATTTCTATATATCTGAAGATAATGTTTTTGATGAAAATGAAGATATACTTGTTAAAAAAATAGTTGATGATACAGAAGAAAAAGCATTGATATTGGATGATTTGAATTTTTTAGATGTAAATGAATTATTCTTAGAAAAAGAAAGTGTAAGTACAAGCAATAGTTTTAATGGTAGATTAATTAAAGAAGAGACAAGTTATCGTAATCATTTAATCTATTATGAGCAAGAGATAATTAATAGAAAATATTTGGATTTATATTTGGAAGCAAGTGAAGATTATAAGCTTGATTTAAATGATAAGAAAACTTTATATAGATTTAGAACTAGGAATAAAGTAATTATAGAAGATGAAATTATTATAGATAAGAAAGATATAAATCTAAAAGATTATATTACTTTTTCAAGTATACCTAAAGAAGAAATTAAAATAACAAGTAATATTGATTTGAATTTAAATGGTACATATAAAGTAAATTATATTTTACCTTTTAAAACAGTAGTGAAAGATGCAATTGTAGATTTGAAAGAAAATTATATTAATTTAATTAATAAACAAAATGATTATATTAAATATTTAAAAGATGAAGCTGATAAATCAGTTTATAAAGTTGATAAGAAAAATCAAGAAATAAAGGAAATACTGATTTCTAGTAGTAAAGAAAAAAATGAAATTAATGAAAAATATATCAGCTGTCAGATTGAACTAAAGAATTTAAAAGATGTTAAAGAAAATTTTAAAGTAGAAACAAAGAAAGAAACAAATAATTTTTGGGATTTAGTAATTATTCTTCTTACTATATTTTTTATAATGACGATATTTGTCGAAATAATAAGAAAGAAAAAAAGTTCTAGTTTTGTCGAACATGAATAATTCTGATTTGTTATGTGCTAAATTATTATGGAAGGTGATAATGTGCCCAATATAGAAATGGAGTGTATTAAGGGAGTTATTTTTATAAGATTTAAAAATGAAAAAGAAATTAATAAGAATTATAAAAAAATATCAGAAATGATTAAAGATAATCAAATTAACAATATAGTATTCAATCTAAAAAATATTAATAAAATTGATAGAAAAGGAATTAAATTATTAAATTATAATTATAGTTTATGTAAAAGAAATAATGGTAGTATTTATTTTTGTAATATGAAAAAAGATATAGAAAACATACTTTTAAAGAACTATTTACCTATAACTAATAATGAATTAACTGCATTAAATTTATTTAATATATAAAGGAGATACTATGAAACCAATTGAAGAAATAGTAGTAGAGAATCAAAATTTAATTTATTCAGTGGTAAATGAATTTGGAAACGAAATTAATAAAGAAGATTTATTTCAAGTTGGAGTAATGGGAATGATTAAAGCATATAAGAATTTTGATGAATCATTAAATATTAAATTTACTACTTATGCCTATACATATATACTAGGAGAAATAAAAAAATATATTAGAGAAGATAGAGGTTTTAAAGTTAGTAGGCAAACTTCTTCATTAGGGTATAAAATAGAAAAAGCAAGGGAATTATTAGCTCAAAAATATAACAGAGTTCCTACATATAATGAAATAGC
>JAFTYN010000106.1 GCA_017461465.1 Bacilli bacterium | reverse complement strand
ACTTCAATGGTAATAACTATAAAGAATTAGCAAAGGAATTTAAAATATCAGAAATGCAAGTTAGGAATATAATTAATAATGTATATTAAAAAAGAATTGCATAAGCTTCCAAAGGAAGCTGCTGCAATTCTTTTTTAATATGTTTGAATTACTTTGACAAAATACTACTAAAATATAAAATAAATATTCAATATTTATTTGTTATTACCTTAATAAGATACCACTCCTATTAAGAACTTATTTAGAAGAAACAATTAAATATTATTTAAACTTATTTATATTATACCATATTTTTACAAATTATTTCACTAAATCTATATATTTTCCATTAATATATCCAACTTTTCCATTGTTCCAAATAGAAAACCAATTATCTATACAATAATCTAATTGTATTATTGAGCCTTCTTCAAGCTTCCCTAATATCTTAGAGTTAGCATTTCTTTCGGCTCTTATATTTAATCCAGTATTATTAGTTCTAACAACTTTTCCTTTAGTATCATAATTACCATTAATATATGTTTTATACTCTGGACTATTTATAATAGGAAGCTTCTCCGTAGTAATTGGATATGAATTAGTTAATCCATATATACAAGCATTAGCAAGTTTTTGAGGATTATATAAGCTTACATCATTCTTATTGCTACAAAATAAGTATTCAACTAGAATAGCTTTACTTTTATTTTTTCTAAGCCAATATAAATGATTACCTTGTTTAACTCCCCTATTTTTAAAACCAAGCTTTGATATTTCTTTACAGATTCTTTCTGCAACTTTATAAGTTTCTTTATCGTTTAAATCATATATCAGTACCTCAACACCATTAGCTTTTTCATTAGCAAAGCAATTTAAGTGATGTGATATAGCATAATCAACATTATATTTATTAGCTTCTTTTACTGCTTCATATAAATAGTTTGATGATTTATCAATAGTACAATCATATACAGTATGGTTTAAAGACTTCATTCCTTCTATAAAATATTTACCTATTTGTCTAGTACAAATACTTTCATCAATAAAACCTATTGCACCTCTGCCTGTACCATTTAAGGTATGACCATTGTTATTTGCTATCTTCATTATTTTAAAATACCTCCTTTAACACATAGGAAAAGCATAATAGAAATTGCTAAACTTAGTCCTCCTATGAATAACCTAATTAAATTTTCTTCTTCCAAAATATATCTCTCCTTCCTAATAACCCTCATAATATATATTAAATTTATTATAAATAATTCCTTTTATCGTGAATAAGTAATTACAAGAAAAACAAATAGGTCAAAATTACTTTTTTAAAATAGCTTATAGCTTGTCTATAATGGATTTTAAAAATAGTAATGCGACAGTAAGCACACATCAATAAAAGTAACTTTAGGACATAGCTTCTATTAGTGTGCTTTAGGAATATCTTTTAAGAATATATCCACAATATCCACACTTTATCGGTAAAATAAGGGTTTAACATAATAACATAAGAGTTAAATTTAAAAAATCATACTAGAAGCTAGTAATATACCTAAATTTTAGAAAAAAATATAGGTCGCAAAATGATTACTTAACTATATAAAAAGGTCGCAAAATGATTACTTATAAAATAAAAAAAAAGCACCTATTTACTAGGTACTTTTATAATTAATCTCTAAAGAAATAAGTATCGGCTATTTTTCTTAATTGCTCTACATTATTTCCACTATATATTACATATGGATTAATAAAAAAGAAATCTTTATTACTAACCTTTACATATGCAAATAATTTATATTCTTTATCTTCAATAGCAACTTTAAACTTTTCTAATTCCTTAGTAAGTCTATTTAAGTTAGTTCTATTATTTTCTATTTTTAGCTTCATACCAATATCTTTTAAATTCATAGGTTTAGCTTCATTTTCTAAACACTCTGGATTATGGCATATCATATTATTTGAATAATGAATAAAAGGAATTAATTGATATATATTAGTTAAAGTCTTATGTTGTGAAGGTTTACAATTAATATACAGCTCTCTTATGGTATTAATAAATAACCTACAATATCCTTTATCATCAGATAATAAATCTACATTACCCTTATTAAAGTATATAGGATTAATATAGAATTTTTTATCTACTTCATATATCAACTCATTATCTTTACAATTTTTTAAGAAGCTTTTGAAAGCAGTATCTCCTAAATTTAATAATTCTCTCATTTTTTTTCTATCCATTGGAACAGATTTATAACTTGATCCTTTGGTAGTCAATAAACCTTCTTTCTTATCATTGTAATCAACAAATGTTGCTAAATACATAATTCGGCTTATATTAGCCTTATCAATATTAATGTCATTGAATACTATTTCATTTTTATAATAAATCATATGAATGTATCCTCCTAAGCTTCTACAATGATTTTTAAAATCATCACTTTGATTTAAGAAATTCTTTTGTTTATCTGTTAAAATTCTTTTTCTTCTCTTGATGATTATTTCCTCATTATCATTAATAATCTTATCAACTTTGATAATCCCCTTCTTATCAATTACAATAAGACTATTTTTATTTCTATTCCAATCATCAAGTTTATTTTCTTCTTCTTTTTCATAGTCGAAATTAATATTTAGTTCTTTCATTTTTTAATTCCCCTCAATTAATGATTTACTATTTACAAATTTCGTCAAAAATATTAAAATTAAATCTACAACAACAAATATATATGAAATTTTAAATAGTATTTTAATTAAGACTTTCTAACAAGGGAAGTCTTTTTTTATTTGTCACAATAACTAGAATATCATATTTTAAAAAATTTTCATCTAGGTATTTTCTTCTTTAAAAAAAAATTATTTGTGTTACAATATGGTTATAAATATTTTAGGGGTAGAATATTTATAACCATGTTTTTTCTTTTCATATGTTTTTTTCAAATTTGGGGGTTTTAGAGAATGACTAAAAATTTATTTAACAGTTTAACTATCATAGAGCAAATTAATTATTTTAATGAGAAGCTAAAAGAAGGTTTTAATATTAGTGAGATATGT
>JAFTYN010000105.1 GCA_017461465.1 Bacilli bacterium | reverse complement strand
TATTCACCTATTTCTATAAATAAATTTCTAAAATGATTATAACACAATAATAATATTTTTGTACATAAAAAGGTAATAAGTTATACTTATTACCTATTCACATACTATTATTCCTTCTTCATTTGGCTCTACTTCTTCAGCAGTTACCTTATCACTATTTGAATTAGCTTTAATACAATAATTATCTACAATCATATAAACTTGTATAGTAGAATCATGATCAATTGATACTGTACCTCCTTGTGGTAAAGTACCTTCCATTTCTAATGTTCCATCTTTAATTGAATCTACTAAATCTAATGTTACAGGTGTAAACTTACCAGTTTCAGCCATAACATTAGCATAATATTCTTGAGCACTTCTTATAATAGAATTAGCTCCAGCCTTTGCTGTTTCTATTTTAGAATCCTCTATTATTTTACCTACTACTGGTACTGCTATTACAGCAATAACACCTAGTACTACAATAACACCTATTAATTCTGCTAATGTAAAACCTTTATTTTTCATACTATCACCTAGTTTAAGTATACTATTAAATAACTAATTTATCAAGATTTTACTAAGTGTTTTGGTTTATCTAAGCACTCATTTACAAAATCATTATTATGATATATTACAATCTTTTGATCAAGTAATTTTATATCAAATTCTTTTTCTTCTATTACTTCACCGTCTATTTCTGCAATAACTAAAGAAGGAGATTTTATTTTAATTCTATCTGTTTTAAAATGTCTAACATATTTTGAACTTTCATGTTTTCCATCTTTTACTTTTAAAACTAATCCAGGTATTTTTGCTTTTGGTACATTAGTGGCTAAATAAACATCAAACATACCATCATCTATGTAAGCATTAGGTGCTATTTTATACCCTCCACCATATACTCTACCATTACATACACTTAAAAGAGTAACATTATCTTTTATAACTTCACCATTAATTTCTATTTCAAGAGGTTTATCCTTATATTTCAAAAATGTATATACTAAACTTGCATTATATATTTGACTAGCTGGTATATTTTTTCTTCTCATAACTATTAGATTATCACATATATCGGCATCTATTCCTATAGAAAAAGTATTAATAAAATATTCACTATTTACTTTACCAATATCACATTCTTGATATAGCTTATAAGAACCATCTAACATCTTATAAAAATCATTTCCAGATCCTCCTGGAATAACACCAAGCATATTTTTAGTATCGATTACTCCTCTCATAACTTCATTAACAGTGCCATCACCACCAACACTAAAAATTACGCATTTATCACGCTTAAATTCTTTTGCAATTAAAGTAGCATCTTTTGGTCTTTCAGTATAAACTATTTCATAATCTATACCTCTTTTTATACATACTTCTTCAATCTTTTTAGAAATTTCTAAAGCCTTTCCTTTACCAGATTTTGGATTTACTATAAATACATATTTCATAATTACTCCTTATTGTCTTTTATTTTAAAAGTTATTGTTACGCCTGCATTTCTATTATTTTTAGCATATATTTCGCCATCATGAAGTTCAATTATTTGCTTACAAATTGAAAGTCCTAAACCTGATATTTTTCTAGATGGATCTGTTGTAAATAAAGGGTCAAATATTTTATGTATATTTTCTTCTTTTATACCTTCACCATTATCAGATATACTAAATTCATAATAATTCTTTCTTTTATTTAAAGTAATAACAATTAAACCTTCTTCTTTATTCATATGTCTAACACTATTACCTATGATATTACTAAATACTCTTTTTAACTTATTTATATCTACTACAAGAACACCTTTTTTTACATTATTTTTAAGTTTAAGTTTAATATGTTTATCTTCTAAGTCATCCTCATAATCATTTTCAATCATTCTAAATAATTCTTTACTTGTAATTGGTTCTTTATGAAGATTACCATTTAAAGAACTTCCTAAATAATCATCAAACTCATCCATTATTTCTTTCATAGCAAGGGCCTTGCTTCCTATTTTAACTATATATTTTTGTTTTACTTCTTCAGAAAGATTAGCATTTTCTAATCTAGAAGTATATCCTAAAATAGAAGTAAGTGGTGTTTTAATATCATGTGATATTGATGCTATAACACTATTGTGTTTTTGTTTTTCTTCTTCTAGTGCTTCTGTTAAATTAACAAAGTAATTTTGAAGTTCATATATATCTTGTTTTTTAGGTCTAAATTTAGGAAGTATTCCATTTTTATATGCAAGCATATCATATCTTAGATAAAAAATAGGTTTTAATATCTTTTTATTAACAAAAACTGTTACTACTATAGCAGTTAATAATATTATAAATAATTCTAAAAATAATAATTTTTTTATAATACTAGATACTGATACATCTAGTTCTTTTGATATCATCAAAGAATAACTTTTATTATTAATATTAATAAGTTTATTTTTAGAATAATTAAAATTATGTTCTTCTATATTAGAATAAACTATATTATTAGATGAATCTTCTAAATAAAGTTCTACACCATATTTATTACTTATGTTCTCTAAAAGATCTTTATCTATATTTTTTTGTGATTCTAATTCTTCAATTATTATATTTAAATCATCATTAACTTTATCTTTAGTGGCATCTATGCCAAGTTTCATATTCTTATTTAAAAATATATTACAGTAAGCAGAAATAAGTATAACATTTACTAAAAATATAATAGCAATTATTCTAATTGCTTTATATTTCATATTATTCTTAATCATTATCAATTACCTTGATGAATTTATATCCAACACCCCAAATGGTTTTAATATATTTTTCATCCTTATCTATTTTATTTCTTAAACTTTTTATATGAACTGCTACTGTACCTAAATCACCATAATCTTTGCCCCAAACTGAATCAAATATTTGTTCTTTAGTTAATACTATACCGGCATTTTTCATTAAATAATAAAGTACTTCAAATTCACGAGTAGAAATATCTATTTTTTTGTTATTAACATATGTTTCATAGCTTTCTTTAACTACCTTAATTTCTCCTATTTCTAGAATATTATCGTCTACAATTATTTTAGATCTATCTTCTCTTCTAAGATGTGCTTTTACTCTTGCTACTAATTCATATATATCAAATGGTTTTGCTATATAATCATCAGCACCTAATTCAAACCCTAGTAATTTATCTACAGTACTTGATTTTGCACTTACAAATATTATTGGACACTTTACTTTATCTCTTACTTTATTACAAAGTTCAGTACCACTCATACCTGGCATCATTATATCAAGTAAAATTAAATCAAAAGATGGATTAGATTCAATTTCAGATAAAGCATCTTCCCCACTTGTTTTTATTACAGTATCATATCCTTCATCTATAAGAGTATCACTAATTAATTCTGCAATATCTCTTTCATCATCTACTATAAGTATTCTTTGCATAATATCACTTCCAATGTTTATTTTATCATACTTTTATTTATAAAAAAAACTAACTAAGTTAAATTAGTTAGTCTTTTTTATGTTTTCTTTTGCGACAGTAAGCATTAATTTAATGCGATTAACTTGATTAGTATGACTAGCACCTGGATCATAATCGATTGCAACTATATTACTATCAGGATATAAACTTCTTATTTTCTTTATTACAGCTTTACCTACAATATGATTTGGAAGACATGCAAATGGTTGTACACACACAATATTAGGTACATCTTCATTTATAAGTTCTACCATTTCTGCTGTTAAGAACCATCCTTCACCAGTTTGATTACCAGTAGATAGTATTCCTTCTACATTACTTGCAAGTTTATAAATATCTGTAACATTTCTATATCTAGTTTTTTCTAATCTCTTCTTAATTGGTTTTTCATACATATCAAATATATTTAATGCTTCTTTATAAATAAATGCAGTAGTTTTACTTGTTTTAAATAAATTTTGTTTTACGATAGAATTATATGCACAGTACTTAACAAATCCCATAAGTTCAGGTACTATTACTTCAGCACCTTCTTTTTCAAGTTTCTTTACTAAATCATTATTACCAAAACTATGATATTTAATTAGTATTTCACCCACTATACCTACTTTAGGTAGTTTTTTACGTGATACTTTAACATTTTCAAAATCATCTATAATATCATTAACATTTTTCTTAAACTCTTTAATATCACCTTTAGCAACATCAATATATACTTTCTTACTCCATTTATCATATAAATTATCACTAGTACCTTCTACTTTTTCATAAGGTCTAGTAGCATATAATAATTTCATAAGTAAGTCACCATATAAAACAGCCTGAATTAATTTATTACCTAATCTTGGTGTTATTTTAAAAGCTTGCTCTTTTTCAAGTCCACTAAAGTTAAAAGAAAGAATTGATACTTTAGATAATCCTGCATCCTTTAATGCTTTTCTAATTAATCCAATATAATTAGTAGCACGGCATCCTCCACCTGTTTGAGTTATAATAACGCTTGTATTTTCAATATCATATTTACCACTTTGCAATGCTTCAATAAGCTGCCCAACTACTATTACAGCAGGATAACAAGCATCATTATTTACATATTTTAAACCTGTTTCTACTGTATCATCAGTTGTCTTATTTAAATAAACTACATTATAATTTTCTGATTTTAATAATGATTCAAAAAGTGGCATATGAAATGGAGTCATATCTGGAAATAAAATAGTATGTTTTAAATCTTCTTTTTTAAAATAATTTTTCTCATATACATATGGCTCATAATTTTTAAGATTTTCTCTTTTATTCATTGATGCTATAAGTGATCTAATACGTATTTTTACAGCACCTAAGTTATTTATTTCATCTATTTTAATAGTAGTATATAATTTACCATTACGTTTAAGTATTTCTTCAGTTTGATCTGTAATAATAGCGTCTAGTCCGCATCCAAATGAATTTAAATTAACTAGTTCTAAATTATCATGTCTAGATACTACATCAGCAGCATGATAAACTCTAGAATGATATGCCCACTGATCTATTACTCTAAGTTTAGATTCTATATTACTCATATGACATATAGAATCTTCAGTTAAAACAGCAAGACCTAATGAATTAATCATTGTATCAATGCCATGATTAACTTCTTTATCAAGGTGATAAGGCCTACCAGCAAGTACAATTGCCTTTTCATTATGTTCATCTAAATATTTGATAAACTCTTCGCCTTTTTCTCTTACCTCTTTTTTAAATTTTTCTTGTTCTTCAAATGCCTTTTCAATGGCATTTTTAAGTTCATAATCATTAAAGTTGTATTCTTTAAATTCATCTAATTCTTTTATACGTTTATATAATCCTTTCTTTTCTAGTGGTAAGAACGGATTTATAAATTTAATATTATTTTCACTTAATGCCTCAACATTAAGTTTTATAGCTTCAGAATAAGACTGAACAATTGGACAGTTATAATGATTATCACAAGACTTGAATTCTTTATTTTCATACATAATACATGGATAAAAAATTGTTTTAACATCTTTTTCTATTAAATTAATTATATGGCCATGTACTAGCTTTGCAGGATAACAAACAGATTCTGAAGGCATACTTTCTATACCTTTTTCATATATATTACGATTAGAATGATCTGAAAGTATTACTTTAAATCCTAAATTAGTAAATAATGTAAACCAAAATGGGTAGTTTTCATACATGTTAAGTACTCTAGGAATACCAATTATGCCTCGACTAGGAATTTCAAGTGATGAGTAGTTAAATAATCTATCATACTTCCATTTATACATATTAGGAAGCATAGAATTACTACCATTATTACCACTTCCACGTTCACATCTATTACCTGAAATAAAACTTTTCTTATTAAACATATTTATAGTAAGACTACAGTGGTTTTCACATCCTTGACATCTTGTATGTGTAGTCTTTACTTTAAGATTAAGTATATCTTCTTTTGAAAGCATGGAAGATTTAATATCTAAATCATCATATTGTTTATAATTATTAAGTGCTATTAAAGCTACTCCATAAGCTCCCATTAAACCTGCTATATCAGGTCTTACTACTTCTTTTCCAGTTACTTTTTCAAATGCTCTTAATACAGCATTATTTAAAAATGTACCACCTTGCACTACTATTTTACTTCCTAGTGTATTTATATCTCTTATTTTCATAACTTTCATAATGGCATTTCTTATTACTGAATATGAAAGTCCTGCAAAGATATCACCTAGTGGTCTACCTTCTTTTTGAGTTTGTTTTATCTTAGAATTCATAAATACTGTACATCTACTACCTAAATCAATAGGATTTTTAGAATTTACAGCAAGATTAACAAATTCTTCAATACTTATATTAAGAGATTTAGAAAGTGTTTCTATAAAAGAACCACATCCAGATGAACAAGCTTCATTAAGCATGATAGTATCTACTGCACCATCTTTAATCTTAATATATTTCATATCTTGCCCACCAATATCAATTATGCTTTCTACACCAGGTAAAAAGTAATTAGCAGCTTCATAGTGAGCCATAGTTTCTATTTCGCTTATATCTAGGTTAAATGCTGTTTTAATAAGCATTTCACCATAACCAGTAGAACCAGCTAATCTTATAACTGTATCTTTAGGAAGTTTATCATATAAATCTAAAATCATATCTTTAATAGTATCAACTGGTGTACCCTTATTAGATCTATAGTTTTCATATAATAAGTTACCTTCATAGTCAATAGCAACTACTTTAGCAGTAGTAGAACCGGCATCTATTCCTACAAAAACATCACCTTTATATGTACTTATGTCTTTCTTTAGAACACTATTTTTATTATGTCTATCTAAAAAGTTTTGATAATCTTTTTCATCTTTAAATAAAGCATCTAGATTAGTAGATTCACTTTCTTTAAAATATGATAGTCTTTTTACTAATCTAACCATTTCATCATATGTATATTCTTTACTCTTTTCTTCATCAAGAATAGCTCCTATACATACAAATAATCTTGCATCTTCTGGAGTAATAATCTCATTTTCTTTTAAATCTAAAGTTCTTATAAATCTTTCTTTTAACATTGATAAATAATTAAGTGGACCACCTAAAAAGATAACATTACCTCTTATTGGTTTACCACAAGCAAGACCACTTATAGTTTGGTTTACAACAGCTTGCATAATTGAAAGTGCAATATCTTCTTTTTTAGCACCTTCATTTATAAGTGGTTGAATATCAGTTTTAGCAAATACTCCACATCTTGATGCAATTGGATAAATAGTTGTTCCTGTTTTAGCAAGTTCATTTAATCCTTCTGTAGTTGTATTTAATAAAATGGCCATTTGATCTAAGAATGCTCCTGTACCACCAGCACAAGTACCATTCATTCTTTGCTCTATAGTTGAATCAAAATAAATAATTTTAGCATCTTCTCCACCAAGTTCTATAGCAACATTAGCACTTGGAGCATATTTTTTAATTGCATTTTTACAAGCAATAACTTCTTGAATAAAAGGGATCTTTAAATACGAAGCAAGGGCTATAGCTCCACTTCCTGTACATACAACTTTGAAACTATAACCCTTAAACTTATCTAATACTTCATTAAATAAATCTTTGATAGTTTTCTTAGTATCTGAAAAATGTCTCCTATAGTCTGAATATAAAATATTCTCATTTCTATCCATGACTACCATTTTTACTGTTGTTGACCCAACATCAATCCCTATATTAACTATCTTCTTCATACTGCATTAAACTCATTTCTATTTATTTAATTTCTTTTGTTCTTTTAAATTTTTTTGCATAAGTTTTCCAACTTCATTACGTAATTTTTCATTAGCTTCTTCTAAAGTCATATCTCCTATTTTAAAAGGTTCACCAAATCTAATTACTAAGTCTTTACTTCTAAACTTATATTCTCCTGTTACTCCAAATGGTACTATAGTAGCATCTGTTTTACTAGCCATAGATACTGTACCAAATTTAAATGGAAGTAAGAATTCTTTTGTTTTATTTCTTGTTCCTTCTGGGAATAATCCTATAGCACCACCATCTTTTAATACATCAAGTGCGGCTTCTTTAGCTTCTGTATCATGAATTTGTCTATTAACAGGAATGCATCCTGCTAATTTAAAGAACCATGCTACTTTCTTATTATCAAAATATTCTTTTTTAGCCATATAATGAATAACTCGTTTTGTAGATATTATTATAGAGCATTGATCCATAATATGTTTATGATTTCCTACTACTAAAATAGGTCCAT
>JAFTYN010000104.1 GCA_017461465.1 Bacilli bacterium | reverse complement strand
TAATTGTTGCTAATTCAAAATTAGAAAAGAAATATGTATTTGATATGGAAGATATTAATAAATTTATTGATGATGCAACAAATAGAATATATGATTATATAATAGAAAATAATTTACAGGAGGACTAATATGAATAAAAAGCCAGTTATTGGAATTGTAGGTAGATTTGATAAAGAAGATGAAAAAAAAGGGGAAACTAAAAAAATTGGTATAGGGGAATACTATATTAAAATGGTTAATAAATATGGTGGTATCCCTATAGGAATTTTACCAACCAAAGAAGCTATTTATAATGATCTTGCACCTAAAGAAGTTGGGCCTTTAACAGAAGAAGAAAAAGAAAAACTAATAAATGTTATTAGTTTATGTGATGGTATTTTGATGCCTGGAGGAAATAAATGGTACGAGCATGATGAGTTTATAGCTGCGTATGCTCATGATCATGATATTCCTGTTTTAGGTATATGTATGGGAATGCAGTTAATGGGATATATAGATAATAAATATTCTAATGCTAGTACAGATAAAACTTACTATAATCAAACCGAAAGAAAACATGATCAGCCAGGAGTTAATTATGTCCATCCTGTTAAGATTGAAAAAGGTTCTATTTTAGATACTTTATTAAATAAGGAAATAGTTAATGTTAATAGCAGGCATAATTATAATGTAGGACATGTTAATAACCTAAAAATTGCTGCTATTTCAGATGACGGTTTGATAGAGGCAATATATGATCCAAATTTAACGTTTTATTTAGGACTACAGTGGCATCCAGAACTTATGGATGTTAATGGAAATGACATGGAAAATGTCATCAAAGAATTTATCAAAAAAGCTTCAAAATAATTGCGTAAATTTACTTAATATCACTTTGACATTACCATATATAGATGATATAATTTATTTAGCAATGTTTTTTGTTGTGGTTATTTATTAGTATTGTATTATAAGTGGGAATTGATAATTTGACAAAATTAATTTATGTGTTATAATATGTAGCACTTAAAGGGGGAGAGATGTATGTATAGTGAAAAAAACGATGGATTCTCAATAAGAGATATATTTATCCAATTATTATTTATCATTCTATTTATATTCATTCTAGTTTGGTTATTTCCAACTAAAAGTAGTGTGAATAAGCAATTTGCCGATATTAATAGCAAATTAGACGCTTTAACTAGCGGAATTTTTAATGAAAATATTGACACAATGAAAGAGGCTGCTATTAGTTATTATACTAATGAAAGACTTCCACAAAAACTTAATGATGTTGAATCAATGACATTAAAAGAAATGTTAGAGAAAAAACTTTTAGTAGAGTTTAAAGATGGAAATGGTGAATCTTGTGATTTAAGAAAATCATACGTTGAAGTTGTTAAACTTGAAGAAGAATATCAAATGAAAATTAATTTATCATGTACTGATAACGATGCTTATATAATTGTACATTTAGGATGCTATGATTATTGTGAAGCAATGGGTGTATGTGAAAAAGAAGAAAAACCAGTTGTTACTCCAAATGTTAATCCAACTCCAACACCTTCTAATCCAACACCAGTACCTACAGTAAAAACTTGCAGTTATGAATATAAGTTAGTTACTGATGGTAAATGGGGAGATTTCGGTGACTGGTCAAGTTGGTCTACAACTAAAGTTACAGCTAGTGATTATCGTAAAGTAGAAAGTAAAAAAGAACAAGTTATAGTTGGTACTGAAACAGTACAAACTGGTACTAAAGTAGAAACTATTGATGCTACAGCAAGTACTACTACTTACTGTCCAGCTGGTTATGAACGTTCAGGTAAGAAATGTGTTAGAGATGCTAATGCTTATTACACAGCTAAATGTCCAGATGGTTATACTTTAAGTGATGGTGTATGTTACGGTAAACAAGTTACTACACAAAGTACTGATCCAACATGTCCAAGTGGATATACAAGAAGTGGTTCTACTTGTTATAAACAAGGAACTAGTCAAGTTACTATGACTCCATCTTGTCCAAGTGGATATACATTAAATGGAAATTACTGTTATAAATCAGGTACATCTACTGTAACTATGACTCCAGTTTGTCCAAGTGGATATACATTAAATGGAAATTATTGTACTAAAACTGTTACTTCAGGTGGTACTGTTACTTATGTAAAAGGTGATTATATAACTACTAAGACTGGCTCTTATGTTCCAGCTAATAGCAAATCATACTATTATGAAACTGTATCTTCTGATTATGTATATGATTGTAGTACTGAATGTGCTATGAAGTGGGTTTATACTTATAAAGTATATAAAGCAGTTGCTAAAACTTCAGGTGGTTCAACTACTACATTAAAAACTGATGCATCTTGTGCTACAGGTTATACATTAAATAATGGTGTATGTTATAAGACTGTTAACTCTAATGATAAGGTAGCTGCATCTTGTGCTACTAACTATACATTAAATAATGGTGTATGTTATAAAACTACAACAACAACAGATACTAAGAGTGCTACTTGTCCAAGTGGATATACTTTAAGTGGTTCACGTTGTTATAAATCTACATCAAAAACTATAACAAAAACTCCATCTTGTCCAACAGGATTTACATTAAACGGCGAAAGATGTTATGGTAAAGTTGCTACAACTGCAGATTTATTAACATCAACTTCATATTCTTGTGATTCAAGTAAAGGATATACTTTAAGTGGTACTAAATGTACTAGAACAGTTCCTGTATATGGTGAACAACCAAAATATGAAGATGTAATCTATTATAGATACAAAGAAAGAAAGTATATTTCTGGTAATGTAGATATTAAATGGAGCAATTCTGATAATGATACTACTTTATTAAATAAAGGTTATGTTTTAACTGGAAATAAAAAATGTAGTTAATAAACAAGATAGTTGCGGCTCCTAAGTAGTCGCAACTATTTATTATATTATTTTAAAATTAAATTCTTAAGGAGGGTTACTATGAAAGAAATTAAGATATTTGATATAAATGATGAAGTTCGTAGTGTTTCAGTTGAAACATTAGCTGGATTATCAAAATCTGAAGATGGTAAAGGATTAGTTTGTAAATTATCTGATGGTACAGTTGGAACAATTCCTTTTGTTGCTGAAGGTAAAAGAAATCCAGATATAGATGTACTTTTAGATTATGTACGTAATAAAAATAAAGAAAAAGAAGAAGCACCAGTAGTTGAGGAAAAGAAAGTTACTGAAAAAGAACTTGAAACTCCTATGGATGCTGAATATGAAGAAGTTCCAGAAGAAGTGGCTGAAGGACATGAAGGTTATGTTGGTGTTACTGATACTGGAGAAGTAGATGAAAATTTAAGAAAAAAATCAGAAGAAAAAGAATTTAAAGAAAAACAAAACTTTGTAGCTAAACATTGGAAAAAAGCAGCTATAGCTGCATTAGCTGCAGGATTGTTATTCTTTGGATTCCATTCTTGTTCAAACCAAGACATAAAAACTGATGCTGACAATCAATCTACTTTAGAAAGCATGATTAGTGATTCTGTATATACAGAAATAACAGAAGAAAAATTAGTAGAAACATCTGTTGGCTTTCAAAATACTTTAAAGGAAAACGGTATTGAAATAAGTGGTCAAGATGCTTTAAGATTTGTTACTTTAGCAAATATTAGTCATCTTCAAAATACAAATCCAGAATTATTAGAACAAGTATTAGCTGATGTTCCAAATTCACAAACATTAATTTCATCAGCAGGTTCAGTAATTGGAAAAATTGTAACTAGTGAAATTACTGCAGATGATAAAGATGCAAGTTATTGGACTATGGCAATTATTGATGAATCAGATAGAGCTATTGCTAATGATGGAATGGCATTAATTGAAGATTGTAAAGAAATAGTTGCTAAGAATAAAGCTGGAGAAATAGGGTACGAAGATGCAACTTTACAAATTAAAATGTTAGTTGAAGAAAACTTTGTTGTTCCAAATTTCGACAATAGTGTTGCCTATACTATTGAAGGTGAAGATGGAAAAATCTATTATTCAAAAGATACTCAAACTCCAGGTGCTAATTTCATGACTGATGCAATTATTACTGGTATTTTAATGGGAGATCAAGATTTAAAAGATCATGTCAATGCTCCAGGATATATATCTGTTACATCTAAAGATGGACAAAGATATGATATTATGAGTTATGTATCTCATATGTCTGAGAATAGTAGTTCAGAAATAAAAGATGATACTGTAACTCCAAATGAACCTACTACTGGTGATGTAATTGAAAAAGAAGAAAAATACAGTTTTGCTTTAACTCAATATGATCCAGCTGTGTATGCTGATATTATTAAAGAATATCAACAAGAAAATCCAGGCTTTGAACCAACTTATAGTGAACTTACAGATCAATTATTAGTAATTAGTAGAAACCAAGCAAACGTTTCAACTTTACAAACTACTATAGATGGATGTATCGAAAGTTTACAAAATACTCAAGAAGGTCCTGTAAAAACTAAATAATAAAAAGAGATTCAATTGAATCTCTTTTTTTATTTTATTCTACAGTAACTGATTTAGCTAAATTTTTAGGTTTATCAATGTCACATTTTCTAAGTTTAGCTATTTCATAAGCAATTAATTGTAGTGGGATAACTGTTAAAACACTTTGAATAGTTTTATGATTAGTAGGGATGACTATTTTTTGATTATAGAAGTCATCTTTAACATCTAAATCTTCAGAAACAATAAATGTTATATCAGCACCTCTTGCTTTACATTCTTTGATATTACTTATTGTTTTATCTGCAATTGCTTTTTCAGTAACTATTGCGAAAACTGGTGTACCTTTATCTATAAGCGAAATAGTACCATGTTTTAATTCACCAGCAGCATAACCTTGAGAATTAATATAAGATATTTCTTTAAGTTTTAATGATCCTTCCATTGCAAGTGCATAATCGACATTTCTACCAATAAAGAATATATCATTATGTTTATATAGTTTTTTAGCTATTTTACGATATTCAAGTTGTTCATTTAAAACAGACTGAATATTTGTAGGTAATTTTCTTATTTCAGAAATTACTTCATTTATTTCATCTTTAGTCATCGTTTTGTTATGATATGCTAGATTAAGTGCAATTAATCCTAACATTGCTACTTGTGTACTATATGCTTTAGTAGTAGCAACAGCAATTTCACTTCCTGCTTTAGTATAAAGAACATGATCAGAATATCTAGCAATGCTACTTCCTACAACATTAATTATCCCTAAAGTGTAAGCTCCATGAGCTTTAGCAATTTTTAATGCTGCTAAAGTATCAGCAGTTTCACCTGATTGTGATATAACTATTACTAATGATTTTTTATCTAAGAATAGTTTTTTATATCTATATTCACTAGCTAGCTCTACATTAACGGGAATATTAGCATATTCTTCAATTAAAGTTTTACCAATTAATCCTGCATGCATAGCACTACCACAAGCTATAATTTCAATTTTATTAAAACGAGTTAAATTTGGAATATTTTTAATTAAACTATCAATACCATCTTCAATATAAGGTAGGGTAGTTGCTTTAATTACTTCTGCTTCCTCATTTATTTCTTTTAGCATATAATGTTCATAACCGTTTTTATCCATACTACTTGCATTTCCTTCGAAAGTATGAATTTCTTTTTTGATTATTTCAATATTGTTATCGTAAACTATTACTTTTTCAGGATTAAGTTTAGCAAATTCACCATCATCTAGAATGATATATTTGTTTGTATATTTTAATATAGCTGGCACATCACTTGCTATATATTTTTCTTTATCTCCAATTGCTATAATAAGAGGACTATCTTTTTTTACTGCATATAAGTGATGCATGTGATCATCACATAAAATTCCTAAAGCATAAGCTCCTTTAGCCTTATCTTTAAATATAGCCATTGTTTGTTCCATACTATTAGTTTCGCTATAAATATGATCTAGTAACGCACATGCTACTTCTGTATCAGTATCAGATTTAAACTTATAGCCTAATTCTTCTAATTCCTTTTTAAGCTCTACATAGTTTTCAATTATACCATTATGTACAATAGTTATTTTTCCTACTTTATGAGGATGACTATTAATATTATTAGGCTGACCATGAGTAGCCCATCTAGTATGTCCGATTCCTAAATTTGATTCTATTTTAAAATCTAATTTGCTTTTTAAATTAGCAATTTTTCCTTTTTCTTTAATTATTTCTACTTTTCCATCTTTGTTGTAAGCGATACCAGCAGAGTCATAACCACGATACTCTAGTCGCTCAAGTCCATCTATGATAACATTTAAACAATTTTTGTTACCAAGATAACCTATAATACCACACATATTAAACCTCCATCTTGTGCATAATAAAAATAAGTGTGTGATATATCTTTTGTTGTAATGTTGATTTTACCTTTTGTGATACATCTAACGAATACACATCCGTAGTAACATCCGCCGAATCTTTCGATCATTACCATCCTCGTCAACCCGTAGGTCCTGGCGCTAATTATAAATTACTCCTTCTACCTTTATAACTTTATTACATTATATGAAAAAAAACGATTCATTGTCAACGATTTGGCCTCTTTTTACTCAATTTGACATTTTTATAAAAGATAGTATAATATGTCTTGCCTTTAAAAAAAGAGGGGAAATATAATGAAAAATACAATATTATCAAAATTAATATATATGAAAAGTAATAAGAAAAATTATACTTTAAAATTAATAGATATATTTCAAATAGTAGTAAGTATTATTTTAATAGTTTTTTTATCTATTTTAGCGTTTTTAACACTAGATAATAACTCTAAAATATTACTTAATGTTACAAGTATAATATGTTTAATTATTTTTTATGATGGATATACTAACCTTAATAAGAATAAGCCACATAAAGTAGAAAAGTTAAGCTTTATGTTAAATAAAACATATAGGGTAGGTATATTACATAGTTAATTTACACTGAAGGAAAGAAAAAAAGGAGTTTATCTCCTTTTTTTGTTACAAGAATTATGATATACTTAATTAGTATTTAGAATATTATTAATGAGGTGTTTTATGTTAGATTTGATTAAATATATTATACTAGGAATAATTCAAGGTTTTACTGAACCAATTCCTGTTTCTAGTAGTGGACATTTACTTATATTTCAAACAATAATATCTAAGTTTAATGGTAATTTTGATGTAGATTTTTCTACCCTTGCTACTATAACTAATTTTGGTAGTTTAATTGCTATTACTCTGATATATTGGAAAGATATTATTAGATTAGTTAAATCATTTTTTACTTATATATTTAAAAAAGAAAAAAGAAGTAATAAGGATATTAAAACTGACTATAGTTACTGCTGGAAAATAGTTGTTGCTACTATACCAGCTGGTATTATGGGACTTATTGTTACTAAGTTAGGTTTACTTGATGCTTTAGAAGAAAATGTTAAATTTGTAGGATTAATGCTTATTGTAACTGCATTTGCTTTATATTTGATTAAAGATTTTAAAGGTATGTTTAAAAAAGAAAATATGCATTTTAAAGATGCTTTAATTATTGGTTTTTTCCAAATGCTTGCTTTAATACCAGGATTAAGTAGAAGTGGTTCTACTATAGTTGGTGGTATGTTTAGAGGTTTAAAAAGAACAGATGCTTTTGACTTTTCATTTATCTTATATATACCTATATCAATAGCTACTTCTATATTAGGTGTTAAAGACTTATTAGAGATGTCTATTAGTAGTACAATGTGGGTTTTCTATCTATCTAGTGCTTTAATAGCATTTATATTTACTTATATTACTACTAGATGGTTCTCTAAAATAGTTAAAGAAGGAAAACTTATATATTTTTCAGTTTACTGTTTAATAGCAGGAATTTTAGTTATCATGTTTTTATAAGAGGCTTTGCCTCTTTTTATTTTTGTAATTTATGTTATAATTATACTAGGTGATTATATGGATAATAAAAAGGGTTTTACTTTAATAGAACTTTTAGCAGTTATTTTGATATTAGGAGTTATTGCGGTTATAGCAATTCCAACAGTTACTAGTATTATTAATACTAGTAAACTTAATGTATTTAAGAATACTAATATGGCTATAATAGATGTTATAGAATCTAATTGTAAAATAGATATTATTAATGGAATAATACCTGAAAAAGAATATAAGTTTGATGGTACGGAGATAATACCACATTTAGATGTAAAAGGTGATTTCCCTGAAGCGGGATATGCTAAAGTAAATAATGATTGTAAGGTTGAAGCAAGGGCAGTAGGTGGTTTTTACTGTGCTATTAAGAATTACAATGATGATACAGTGTATGTTTATGATGATTTATCAAAATGTGAATTAGAAGAGGAGTAATCCTCTTTTTTTGTTTGTAAACTTGTCATACTAGTATATAAATACTTTAGGTAAAACATATAATTATGATATAATTAGGTGGGAAGTGATTGTATGAGAGTTATTGTAAGTGCTGGTGGTACAGGTGGACATATATATCCAGCTTTAGCAATCATAAATAAGATTAAAGAAGAAGAACCAAATAGTGAAATACTTTATATTGGAACGCATAATCGTATGGAAAAAGATATTGTTCCTAAACAAGGTATTCCATTCAAATCAATTGAGATGTATGGTTTTAATAGAAAAAAAATACTTAAGAATTTCAAAACTTTATCATGCCTTTTAAAAGGTATTAGTGAGTGTAAGAAAACAATTAAAGAATTTAAACCAGATGTTGTTATAGGAGTAGGAGGATATATAACTGTTCCTGTAATATATGCCGCTAATAAACTTGGAGTTAAAACTTTTATTCACGAACAAAATAGTGTAGCAGGAAAAGCTAATTTAAGTTTAGCTAAGAAAGCCGATTTAATTGGGGTTTCTTTTGAGTCTTCAATTAACGATTTTCCAAAAGATAAAACAATTTTTACAGGTAATCCTTGTAGCGAAAGTGCCCGTAGTATAAAACCTTGTGATAAAAAAGAATTTGGCTTAGATCCTAAGAAAAAGCTTGTTCTTATAGTAATGGGGTCTCTTGGATCAAGTAAAATGAATGAGCATATAATAAATGCTATGAAGGATTTAGGTAATAAATCTTATGAAGTTGTATTCGTTACAGGCAAAGATAGTTATGATGATGTAATTAAAAATAAATTCCCAAAGAATGTTAAGATTTTTCCTTATATAGAAAATATGGCAAGATTAATGAAAAAGACTGATGTTATTGTTTCTCGTGCGGGTGCTTCAACTTTAAGTGAAATAATTGCTTTAAAATTACCTTCTATATTAGTGCCTAGTCCTTATGTTCCTAATAATCATCAGTATAAAAATGCACAAGATTTAGTGAATAACGAAAGTACTATATTACTAGAAGAAAAAGATTTTAACACTCATAGTTTAATTAAAAGTATAGATGCTATTATAAACAATCCAGAAAAAGAAAAACAAATTAAAAAGAATTTAGAAAAACTAGATACTGGTAATAGTGCAACAATAATATATGAAAACATAAAAAAATTAGTAGATGGGAAATAATTATGAATATAGATGATATTAAAAAATTAAAAGTTGGTAAAGTAATTGAAAATATAGATTTAAAGAAATATACTACTTATAAAGCTGGTGGTATAGGAAGAGTTTTAGTTATTCCAAAAGATATAGAATCTTTACAAAAATTATTTAATTATATTAATAAAAATAATATAAAGTATAAAATGCTAGGTTTAGGTTCTAATTTAATTTTTGGAGATGATATATATGAAGGTATATTAATTAAATTAGATGAATTTAATGATGTTAATATAAATGGTACTACTATAAGAGTTGGAGCAGGATATAGTTTAATCAAATTATCTTTATTAGCAGCTAGAAATGATTTAGCAGGTTTGGAATTTGCAAGTGGTATTCCTGGTACTGTAGGTGGTGCTATTTATATGAATGCTGGCGCTTACAAAAGTGATATGGGATACATTGTAAAAGAGATAAAAGTATTAACTCCAGATAATGAGATCATAACTATGTCTAATAAAGAACTTGATTTTCATTATAGAACTTCATATTTACAAAAAAATCCAGGTTATATATGTTTAGAAGCAACATTAAATCTTTATAAAGGGGATAGAAATGCTATCTTAGATGTTATTAGAGATCGTAAGAAAAGAAGAATGGAAACTCAGCCACTAGAATTTCCTTCAGCTGGTTCAGTTTTTAGAAATCCACCAGATGATTTTGCAGGTAGATTAATTGAAGAATTAGGATATAAGGGTAAAAAGATAGGTGGAGCTATGGTAAGTACCAAACATGCTAATTTTATTATCAATGTTGGTAATGCAAAAGGTAATGACATTAAAAAACTTATTTTGGAAATACAGGAAAAAGTAAAAGAAAAATATGATATTGAGTTAAAAGTAGAACAAGAATTCGTGGAATAATGGTGATTAAATGAGTAAAAAGGAAAAGGGTACTAGTAATAATCAAAAATATAAAACAGAAAAAAGAGTTGTATATAAAACTGTTAAGAAAAAAAGATTTAAGATTAAATTTCACATGGTAATACTTGCTATTTTAATATTATATTTATTAGGCTATTCACTTTATTTATATTTAAATAGACCAATTTCTAATATATATGTAAGTGGTAATAATTATTATAGTGACTGGCAGATAATTGAAATGGCTGGTATTGATAATTATCCTATAGCTATTAAGAATCTTTCTTCTAAAATGGAAAGTAAGTTAGAAAAAGATATTTTAATTAAAGAAGCCAAAGTAAAGAAAAAGGATTTAACTAAAGTATATATAGATATCGAAGAAAATAGACCTCTTTTTTATGATGAGACAAAAGGAAAAACTATTTTAGAAAACAAGAAGGAGACATCACAAAAATTTAATGTTCCTACTTTAGTTAATAAGTTACCAAAGGAATTTTATAATGAGTTTATTGATAAAATAAATAATCTAGATGAAGATGTTTTTTCAAAAATATCTGAAATTAAGTTTTCTCCAGATGGTGAGCAAGATGAAGGTAGAATACTTCTTACAATGAATGATGGAAACTACGTTTATGTAACTATGATTGATGAAGTTGATAATAATAGCTTTGAGTTATTAAATACTTATAATGATATAATAAAGAAATTTAATAATAAAAAAGGTATATTAAACTTGCATTATGGTAATTATTTTAAATTTTCAGAAAAATAAGTTCTTTTAGAACTTTTTTTCGTTTTCTCTTTTATTTTTAACATTTTTATAGTATAATTATTTTTAGATTATAGGAGATGATATTGTTGAAGAATATATTTACAAGTATCGATATCGGGTCTAATAATATAAAAGTTGTTGTATGTGAATTACACAATAATAAACTTAATTTACTAGCCGCATCTTCTGTAAGCTCTAAAGGAATAAAAAGAGGAATGATTGTTAACGCTGATGAAGCTTCTAAATCAATTAAAGAAGCTTTTGAAAAGGTTGAATCTATGCTTGGTATAAAGATAAAGAAAGTTATTGCTTCTATACCAAGTTATTTTGCAGAGTTTACTTATATAAAAGGAACAGTCAATGTTGTAAATGAAGAAAATTTAATTGGTAGTGATGAAGTTGTAGATGTACTTGGTGTAGCAATGGAAAGTAAGCTAACTAATGATAAAGAAATGGTTACTATTATCCCTGTTGATTTTAAAGTAGATGATAAGGGAGGCATTAGTAATCCACTTGGTCATAGTGGTAAGTTACTTAGTGCTAGAGCGATTATGGTTACAACTCCAAAGAAAAATATTTATTCAGTTGTAAGTGTTTTAGAAAATTTAGGTATTGAAGTTATTGATATTATGATTAATGGTATCGGTAATATTTATTCACTTAAAACTAGAGATATGAGTGATTTAGTTGGTGCTGTTATAGATATTGGTTCTGAAACTGCTACAGTATCTTTATATAATAAAACTGTTATTGTTAAAAACTCTATTATTGGTGTTGGCAGTAAAGTATTAGATAATGATTTAGCTTTTACTTATAAAATTGGTAAAGATGATGCTAAAAAAATAAAAGAAACATTTGCTCTAGCTAGTAAGAAATATGCTAGTGTAGGAGATTTTTACGAAGTTAAAAATGAACTTGGTGAAGACATTAAAATTAATCAGTTTGAGGCAACTGAAGTTGTTACAAATAGGTTAGATGAAATATTAGAACTTGTTAAGAATGAAATATTAAGTTTATCTGGTAGAGAACTTGATTATATAGTATTTACTGGTGGTATGAGTGAAATGACTCATTTTGAGCTACTTATTAATGAAAAGTTTGGTAAGAAAGCTACTGTTGGTAAGATAAGAACTATTGGGGTAAGAAATAATATTTATTCTGCTAGTTTAGGGAATATTATATATTTTGTTAACAAGTTAAAATTAAAAGGTAAAAATTACTCGATGGTAAGTACAAAAGATAGTGAAGATTTATCATCTGTGAAGAAAAATAACGCTAATTTAGTGAGTGATTCTATGCTTGGTAAAGTTGCTCAATACTTCTTTGGCGAATAAGGAGGACAATTATGTTTGGTTTGGAAATGGATCAATTAGCAAAAATTAAGGTTATTGGTGTTGGTGGCGGCGGTAATAATGCTGTTAACCGTATGATTGAGTCTGGTGTACAAGGTGTTGAATTTATAGTTGCTAATACAGACTTACAGGTGTTAAATAATTCAAAAGCAGAAAATAAAATTCAAATTGGTGCTAAACTTACTAATGGTTTAGGAGCAGGTGCTAATCCAGATATTGGTAGAGAAGCTGCTTTAGAATCAAAAGGAGAAATTGAAAAAGCTCTAGAAGGCGCTGATATGGTTTTCGTTACTTGTGGTATGGGTGGTGGAACTGGTACTGGTGCTGCTCCTGTTGTTGCTGATATAGCACAACAATTAGGTGCACTTACTGTAGGTATTGTTACTAAACCATTCTCATTCGAAGGAAGAAAGAGAATGTTACATGCGCAAGCAGGTCTTGATGAATTAAAGAAACACGTAGATACACTAATTGTTATACCTAACGATAAATTAAGAGAAATTATTGATAAAACAACACCATTATTAGAATCATTTAAAGAAGTAGATAATGTACTTAGAAGAGGTGTACAATCTATATCTGACTTAATTGCTGTAGCTGGATTAATCAACTTAGACTTTGCTGACGTTAAGACAGTTATGGAAAATAGAGGTAAAGCTTTAATTGGTATTGGTATTGGAGTAGGTGATGGTAGAGCTTCTGAAGCTGCTAAACAAGCTATTTCTTCTCCACTTCTTGAAACTAGTATTACTGGTGCAACAGATGCAATTATTAATGTTACTGGTGGTGCTAACTTAACTTTATTTGAAGTTGAAGAAGCTGCTGAAGTAATAAGAACATCTGCAGGTGGAGATATTAATACTATATTTGGAGCTGTTATTAATGAAAATTTAAATGATGAAATAATTGTAACTGTTATAGCAACAGGTTTTGAAGATAACGAGAAAAAAGCTCAAGCTGCAAGTGTAGCTCCAGGGCATGCTAAGATTGAAACATTAACTGAAGATGATGTAACTGGTGATGATGACGATGATACAGATATCTTCTTATCTTTAAGAAAAAGAGGTTTTTAATACATAAAACGACACTTTATTCAGTGTCGTTTTTTTATAATATCTATGGTGATATTGTGACAGTGTATATAGATTTAGTACTAGTGATTAATTTTATTATAGATTTAATTTTATTAATTACTGTAGCGTATATTTTGAAAAGAGAAGTTAGTAGTAAAAGATTTATTCTAGGGGCATCATTTGGTTCTTTAACCACATTACTTCTCTTTTTTAAACTTAATAATTTTACTCTGTTTATATTAAAACTTCTAATATGTATTTTTATGAATATTATTACTTTTAAATATAAAAACTTTAAATATCTAATTAAAAATATAAGTTACTTTTATATAGTAAGCATTTTATTAGGTGGTTTTATGTATTATCTTAATATAGAATTTTCTTATAAAAGTATTGGTTTAACTTTTAGAAAATATAATTTAAGTATAAATTATGTATTTATTCTTTTATTTTCTCCTATAATCTTATTTCTTTATAGTAAACAATTAAAAGAATTAAAAATTAAATATTCTAACTATTATTTAGTGGATATATATTTAAATGATAATATCATTTCTGTTCGAGCTTATTTAGATACAGGTAATACTTTATGTGATCCGTATTTAAAAAGACCTATTATTATTTTAAACAAACGTAAGATGATTTATGATATTAATGAATTTAAGATGGTTTTAGTTCCATATAAGACGATTAGTGGTACTGATATACTTGAGTGTATTATTGCTACTAAAGTTGAAATAAAGGGCATAGGAAGTAAAAATAACGTATTAATTGGACTTAGTGATAATAATATTAATATTGAGGATGTAGATTTAATACTAAATACTAAATTATTGGAGGAAATATATGCTTAAAAGATTAATAAATATGATTATTAGTATTTTCTATGAAGAAAATAGTGTGTTTTTTGTTGGAAGTTTAGATAAACTTCCTGAACCACTTTCAAAAGAAGATGAAATATCTTATGTTTTAAATGCCGAAAATGGAGATAATGAAGCAAGAAAAAAGCTAATAGAACATAATTTAAGATTAGTTGTATTTCTTGCTAAAAAGTATGAAAATACAGGTGTAGATTTAGAAGATTTAGTGAGTATAGGAACTATAGGGTTAATAAAAGGGGTTAATACATATAAACTAGATAAAAATATAAAGCTTGCTACTTATGCCTCTAGATGTATAGATAATGAAATATTAATGTTTCTAAGAAAAAACAAAAAAAGAAAAACTGAAATTAGTTTTGAAGATAGTCTATCATATGATGCCGAAGGAAACGAACTTCATCTAGAAGATATTTTAGGAACAGAAGAAGATATAGTTACTAAAAATATAGAAAAAGAAGATGATAAGAAATTATTATATAAAGAACTTGAAAACTTAAATGAACGTGATAAGGAAATAATGATATTAAGATACGGGTTATATAATAAACCAGAAATGACTCAGAAGGATGTAGCAAATTTACTAGGAATAAGTCAGTCTTATATATCTAGAATAGAGAAAAAAGTAATTAAAAAATTAAAGCTTCTTACTAAAGTATAATATAGTAATAAAATCTAATTTATGTTATAATATCTAGCATTAGAGGTGAGCTTTATGGGAATTGATCCCAATACAAGTAAATTTCATTTTTTAGATAGTATGGTTACTCCTTTTTCAGAAATTAAAGATGATGAAAAAGAAAATATAAAGATGAATCCTAAAAAAGCTGGGTTAGTCCAAACAGATAGTTTTTATGAAAATTGGGCTTATATAGATAGGACATGGTATTATCATAAATACGCCAAGAATTTAAATGAGTTTATAGGTGAAATTTTAGCCGATAACTTAGATGTTCCAACAGCTCATTATGAACCAGCTTATCGTAGCGGTAAATTAATGATAAGAACACCAGACTTTAGAGTTCCAAATCATACTTATATGACTTTATATCAGTTACAACCTAAGTATAAGCAAACAACATTTGAAGATTTTATTAGTTTATTAAACTTAGATAGAGAAAGTATTTTAAATGTACTAAAAATGTTTGCAATTGATATATATATGAGGCAGCCTGATAGAAGTAATGTAAATATCTTATTTAAAATACATAAAGGGACTAAGAAAGTAAGTTTTGCTAAGATATTTGATTATACTAATGGTTTTGATAGAGACTACAGAGTATATGATAATGCTATTTTGAGTATGGAAATGACTAGGAAAGATGTTTATAAGAAATTAAGTAACTTCCCAGAATTTTTCTCTTATTTAGATACTTTAAGCCATTTAGATATGCTTAAATTACTAAGAAGCTGGTGTTTAAGATATGGCTTTAATATGACTAAAGAAATAGAAGATTATTATCAAAAAGAAGATGAAATAAGTAAACAGATAATTAAAGAAATAAGGTGATAATATGGACATAAATAGAAGATTAGAAAAAGAATTACAAGGTCCTAGTATTATCACCTTTGATTTTATCGAAAAATATATAGAATATTTTGTAAAAAAAGAAAGATTAAGAAGATATTATAAAGGAATAAACGAAAATCCAACTGATGAATTTAAAAAGTTAAATTTTCTAATGGCATACAATGAAAAAGATTATAAAATAACAATTGATTATGATAAAGTAATTAAATCTATTATTGAAACTACATATTTAAAAGATAAGAACTATGATTTTAATGCTGATGACATTAGATTTATAAATGCCATTTTTATTTTTTATTTAACACATGAATTAATACACATTAAACAAAGAAAAATGCGTAAAAGAGTGGTAAAAGGCGTAGAAGAAGTTGTTGTTTCTGATAGTTTACTTGCACATGATAGATATTATGAGTTTTATAAAGAAAATCCTTTAAAATTTATTACTGAACATCACGCTAATGCACTTGCATCTTTAGAAGTTTCAGATCTGTATTATAAACTTAGAGTATTTGAAGATGAAAATATAGAACGTGAGTTTAATAAGTTTTTAGCTAGTGTATTATTAAGTAATTATAGAGTAGATTTAGGTTCAATTTCACAGTGTCCAGCTAGAATATTTTATTCCATGTTTAAAGAAAAGAATAAGTTCTATGTTTTAGAAAGACAGGCAGGTAAAAATAGTTATACTAGAATAGTTAGTGGCATGCCTATATCATTGGGTTTATATAAAAAACTTAGTAAGATTAAAACTAAAAAAGGTCCTGGATGTAATATCAAAAGGTTAGTTTTAAATGGTAGATACTATGAGTAAGATATCAAATATATTAACTATGATTAATCTACTTAATACTGGAAGGCAGTATACTATTAATGAACTTGCGAACATTTTAGAAGTTACTCCTAGAATGATAAGAATCTATAAAGAAGAACTAGAAAAAGCTGGTATATATATAACTACTATAAGAGGAAAATATGGTGGTTATATTTTAGATAACACTATAAAAATGCCTCTTAAAAAAATAACAAAAGAAGATATAAAATTATTAAAAGATCTAAATAATTCTTCATTAGAATCACTGATTAATAAATTAGAAGATAATTTAGTTGTTAGTGAAAATCTATTAAATAATGAAAATAAAAAGAAATATAATGATTTAAATAAGGCAATAAAGGAAAAACGAAAAGTAAGAATAGTTTATTATTCATATAATAAAGGAGAAAATATAAGAATAATAAATCCTATATCTTTCTTCATCTTTAGTAATGGTTTATATTTAGCTGCCTTTTGTGAACTTAGAAAAGATATTAGACATTTTGAATTAAATAGAATTAAAAACTACGAAGTATTGAAAGATATATTTGAATAAGACAATATATTTCCTCTTTAAGTAATAATATATACTTAAGGAGGTTTTATTATGAAAGAAATATATTTTGTAACTAGTAATAAAGGAAAGATAGAAACACTAAAAAAGTATTTTCAAGATACTGATATTATAATTAAAAATGTTAGTACTAATTATGAAGAACCATATGTAAATAATATTGAGTATATTGCTAAAGAAAAGGCACTAGAAGGATATAAACAGTTAAATAAACCATGTATTAGCTTAGATGCAGGGTTCTATATTCCTAGTTATCCTAATAAGCCTAATTTTCCAGGAGCATTCCCTAAAAGGGATTTATTAGATAAAATAGGAATAAATGGATTATTAGAAGAAATGAAAGATGTTAAAGATAGGAAATGCTTTTTCAAAGAATGTTTAGCATATTATGATGGAAAAGATATAACCTATTTTTATGGAGTATCTGAAGGAACACTTAGTTTTGAAGTAAAAGGAATGGATTCTTTTAAAAAATGGTCAGATTTATGGTATGTATTTGTCCCTAAAAATGAGTCAAAAACTTTAGCAGAAATGTCAGAATATGAAAGAAATACAAGGAAAGATGGACATACATCCGCTTTAGAGGAATTTAGTAAATGGTATAAAAAAATTAAAGTTATAGAAATATAACTTTTTTTATTGAAAAAATGTGTATCTATGGTATAATAACGAGCGTAGACTTTTATAAGGGGTGAATATATGTCTAAAATTGAAAGAGAAGTAAAAATACTTAATTTGGATGTTGATACCGCTATTGAAAGAATAGAAAAATGTAACGGTGTTTTAAAAGAAGATTGTGTTCAAAAAATATTTACTTATGATCTATCTTCAATAGTAGATAGATATGAGGAATTAATTAGAATCTTTGCAGGAAGAAATTTTGACGAATTATTAATTAGATTTAAAACTTTATTTAGAGAAGTAGATAGTTTACTTACTTGCGAACAAATTAATGATTTAGAAGCTATTTATGAAAAAGGTTCACTTTTAAAATTACTTGAAGGTGTAGATAATGTAAGTAGCCTATATAATTTAGTTACTTCTAATTACATCAAAGATTTAATATGTAATTATGTTATAAATCCTAATAAATGGATAAGATTAAGAGAAACAAATGGAAAAGTTACTTTAACTATTAAACATATATCTGGTTTAACAAATGACGGATTACAAAATGTTAAAGAAACTGAAATTGAAGTTCCTTCACTTGAAGTAGGTAATCAATTGCTTGAAGAACTTGGTTTAGCATATCGTAATTACCAAGAAAAAAGAAGAATTACTTATTTAATAGATGGAATAGAAGTTGATATAGATTTTTGGCCTATGATACCTCCTTATATGGAAATAGAGGCTGAAAGCAAAGAAGAAATAGATGGTATTATAGAAAAATTAGGTTTAACTGATTTAGATATAGTATCTTGTAATACAGAAGATGTATATAAAAAATATGATATTGATATATATGAATATAGTGAGTTGAAGTTAGATGGAAAATGTAAATGTAAACAAAATTTGTTGGAATATAACAGAAAAATGCAATCGTAAATGCAAACATTGTTTTAGGTTTATAGATGTTAAAGAATTATCATTTGAGGATAATATTAAGATATTAATGAAACTTAATGAAATGGAAACTAAAATGATTACTTGGACAGGTGGAGAAGCTACTTTATATCCAAATATTGAATTACTTATAAAGAAAGCCCATGAATTAGGTATTAATAATAATTTAATTACAAATGGTACTTTATTAACTCCAGAAATATTTGATAATAAATTTTCTACTTTAGATAGTATTACATTCTCATTAGATTTTGTAGATGATGAAGATAATATTAGCTTTGGTAGAGGAGAAAATTATTATAAAAACTTAAAGAAAATGATTAAATATATCAATAAAAAATACCCTAATATAAAAATTAAAATAAACACTGTAGTGCTTCGTGATAATAAAGAAAAATTAAAAGAAATATATGATGCAATCAGTGAATTTAAATTATCAAAATGGAAATTAATTAAGTTTGTAAGTTTTAGAGGTAAAGCTTATAAGAACAAAGATAGATATTCAACTACAACTGATGAATTCACACGTAGAGTAGAAGAAGTTAGAAAATTACATGATAATAGTTTTGAAATAGAAGTTGTTACAACGCAAGATTTAGAAACTACTCATGTAATGATAAAACCAAATGGAGATTTAGTAAAAACGATAGATGGCGTAGATAACTTTTTATGTAATCTATTAAAAGAAGGTGAATAAGATGATTGAATACAAAGATGGTATAAATTTAAATTTATATAGAATATTTTATTATGTTGCTAAAGAAGGAAGTATATCAGCTGCAGCAAAGAAAATATATGTATCACAACCAGCTATATCAAAATCATTAAAAAAGCTTGAAGAACTTCTTAATGTAGATTTATTCTATCGTACTTTAACAGGAGTTCAGTTAACTGAATTTGGTGAAACATTACTATTTTATGTTGAAAATTCATATAATAGTTTATTAACTGCTGAAAGAACACTTTTAGAAAGTAAAGCTCTAGAAAGAGGAAAAGTTTCTATTGGAGTTCCTTCTCATATTGGTTCTTTCTTCTTATTTGAATATATTGAAAAATTCAAGAAAGATTATCCCAATATAAAAATTAAAATAGTTAGTAGATCTACTAATGAAATGATAGAACAACTAGAAAGTCATGAAATAGACTTTATGATTGACTCTTCTCCTGTTGATACTAAATATAATAATGTTATAGTAGAAAAACTAGTTACTTTTCCTAACTCTTTTATTACAAATAAAAAATATGATGAAAATATGAATTCTCTTAAAGATTTTGAAGATGAACCATTTATATTACCAGTTAATAGAAGTAGCAGAAGAAAAGAATTAGAATCTCTTCTTACCACTAACAATATAGAATTAAAAAATATTATTGAAATAGAAACTACTGAAATGGCTATATCTGCTGCTAAAAAAGGTTTTGGTATATGTGTTATTGCAGAAGAAGCTGTTAAGACAGAATTAGAACAAGGACAATTATATAAATTAAATGTTAAAGAAAAACTTCCTGGTCTAGAAATTAATATAGTTTATATAGAAAATTTCTTACCACCAGCACCAAGAAAATTTATTGATATGTTTTTACAAAAAAAAGACCAAAAATAGGTCTTTTTTTATAACTTTAAGTTATATAGTATATTAGTCATCATTAAACCCCTTAAAATAGGTTATATATAATATGTAAATTGTATATTTTACTTGATAATATGTGGGTGTTATAATAGAAATTAACTTCATTTTTACATGCTAGGAGGTGATGGTATGAATTATAGTTATAAAAACGATTTAGACTTAATGTTTTTTAATAATGGTTATATTTATAATGAAGCTAAAGTAAGCACTAAAGAAAAAATAGAAATAGCAAAAATACTTAAAGATAGTGACTTATTAGATTCTGAATTAAATGATTTAATAAAGAATGTTATAGATATTTTAGAAAAAGAATGTGACTCTAGTATAATTACGCTTGTAGATTATGAAATTAATAGAAATACTTCTTTTGCAACATCATTAATTTCTAATATAAAGCATACCATCGATAATTACACTAAATTCTTTGATAAATATGGCAAAATAATTCCTAATTTAAAGAAATATGTTAAATGTTTCATCTGTCTGGATTTAATAACAACTTCTAATTTGGAAGAATTAGATAAGGCAGGGTTAGATATTATTAAAGATTTACTTAAGAAAGTAACAAAAGCTTAATATGAATGTAAAAAATATTACAAATATAGCAAAGATTATATTTAGAAAGAATTTAACTAGTATATCTTTAAATGGAAATGTTATAGATGTTTATCTAAAGGATTTAGATAATAATGAAGTAAAAAGATTTAAAAATGATTGTAATGAACTATTTGATGAAGAATTAGTAATAAATGTTAAAAGCAGTATATAACTGCTTTTTTGGTGACTAAATTTTATGATATAATATTAAATAGGTGAATGCTTATGAAGTTACTTAATATATTATTTAGATTTATATTTAGTAGAACTACAATTTTTATAGTTGCTATATTGTTTCAAATTTATGTTTATGCAGGATTGTATATGTTTTTTTATGAATATCTTGCATATTTTTACATCCTATTTGTCATTGTAGGCTTTATTACTATCATTGAACTACTTAATGATGAGCAAAACCCAATGTTTAAAATATCCTGGATTTTATTAATTCTATCTTTTCCAGTTTTTGGAATACTAACATATATTTTATTAAATTATCAAATCACAGCACAGGAAATGAAAAAAAGAATAATTAATAGAAAAAAATATGAAAAGAAATTCCTTATTCAAGACGATGATGTACTAAAAAAAATAGATAGTAAAAAGATATATAATTTAACTAGTTATCTATATAATCACGGAGGTTATCCTGCTTATGAAGGAGGAATAACTAAATATTATAATTCTGGTGAATTATGGTTTAAAGATTATATAAAATATTTAAAAGATGCTAAAGAATATATTTTTATGGAATACTTTATTATAGGTTATGGAAAATTTTGGGATACTGTTTTAGAAGTATTAAAAGATAAAGTAAAAGAAGGTGTTGAAGTATATATTCTTTATGATGGAACTTGCGAAATATCATTATTACCACATAATTTTTCTAAAACTATGCAAAGTTTTGGTATTAAATGTAAACCTTTTTATAAAGTAATTCCACTTTTATCTACGTATCAAAATAATAGAGATCACAGAAAAATTACTGTTATTGATGGTAAAGTTGCATTTGTTGGAGGTACAAACATTTCCGATGAATATATAAATGAATATAAAAGATTTGGATACTGGAAGGATGCAACAATAAGAGTTGAAGGAAAAGCAGTTAAGACTTTTACTACCTTGTTTTTATCAATGTGGGAAGTTGATGAAAAAAAGAATATAGACTATAATAAATATGTGAGAGAAAATGAAGATATTAATAATGGTATTGTTGTACCATTTGGTGATATTCCTCATGATGGTGAAGAAGTAAGTAAAAAAGTATATATGGATTTAATTAATAGGACTAATGATAAAGTTAGTATCATGACGCCTTATTTAATTTTAGATTATGAATTTTTATCAGCTTTAAAATATGCTGCTCAAAGGGGAGTGGAAGTTAACTTAATTGTTCCTCATATTCCTGATAAATGGTATGTTTATATCCTTGCTAGAAGTTATTATCATGAATTATTATCAGCAGGAATTAATATATATGAGTTTACTCCTGGCTTTGTTCACTCTAAAGTTATTGTTAGCGATAAAGATGAAGCAGTAGTAGGCTCAATTAACTTAGATTATAGAAGTTTTTATCTTCATTTTGAAGCTGGTATATATCTATATAATAATAGTGAAATAGTAAATATTACTAAAGATATTGAAGAAACTATAAAAGTTTCAACGAAAATAACAATAGAAGAAAATAAAAAATATAATAAGTTTAAAAAAGTTTTAGGGCGTATTTTTAGATTATTTGCGCCTCTTATGTAAAGGAGAGATTTATGAATATTTTAGATAGTATGAAAAAAAGTGTTATGTCTAGTTCAATTATATATATTGTTCTAGGTCTTGTTATGATTATTATACCTGGAGTTGTAAATGATTTTTTTAGCACTATAATTGGCGTATTTTTTCTATTTACTGGAGTTAGTCAACTTGCTTCGTATTCAAGTAAAAAAAGTTATGCAGCAGGCGCTAGTGCTAATTTAATAATAGGTCTTGCTATGACAATATTTGGCATATATATATTCTTAAATCCTAAATTTATCACTTCAATAATTCCGATAATAGCAGGTATAATTATATTAGTTAATGCTATTAATAAAGTTAAACAATCAATTGAATATAAAACTGCTAAATATAGTAAATGGTGGATTAATCTAATATCTGCTGTAATAGTAGGTATATTTGGTTTTATATTAATATCTAATCCATT
>JAFTYN010000103.1 GCA_017461465.1 Bacilli bacterium | reverse complement strand
CAGTGGTGTTATGCAGATGGAGATTTTACATTAGATTTTTGGAAACAATATATAAAAATTGGTGGTATTGAAAAGTTTGAAGAATTTAAAAAGCAGCTTATTGATGAATTTAACACAATCATGGGTATTGAAGGATTACCTAAGGTAGAAAAACTGAATGTATTATCTGGTAGTTTTGTAAATCTTGAATATATACTTCCAAATGGAGATATGGTTAAATTTCTAGATGATAAAGCATCTTATCTTGGTAGTCAGCATGAATGTGAATTTGGTGTAGATAGATGTTTTGGAATTGTAGCTAATATGGATTTTCTTCTTGTATGTACTTATGAAAAAAATGGTGAAAATCCAGAACTTGTTATGTACAAAAAAAGGTAATCAAATTAGAATTTGAAAGGATAGTATATGATACAATTATTAAAGTATGGAAATACCAATTGTTATTATATAAAAGGCGAAAAAGGGAGCATATTAGTTGATACTGATTGGGCTGGAACGCTACAAGCTTTTTATAAAAAAGTTAAAGAATTAAATATATCAAATATTGATTATCTTTTAATAACTCATTACCATCCGGATCATATGGGAATAGCTCAAGATATAATTGATAATATGAATGTAAAATTATTAGTAGTAGATGTGCAAAAAGATTATATACATTGTTCAGATCAAATATTTGAAAAGAATAATAACATAAGATTTAATCCTATAACTGTAGAACCATTGATAATATCATGTAAAGATAGTAGGGAATTTTTAAAAGGTTTAGGAATTGATGGAGAAATAATATACACTCCAGGACATACTGATGATAGTATTTCTTTAATATTAGATGTGGGAATTGCGTTAGTTGGAGATTTATATGATTTAAATTCAGCAATTGCGTTTAATGATGAGAAGATAAATAATAGTTGGAATAAAATTTTAAGTCATAATATATCGAAAATTTATTATGGGCATCATGAGCAGAGTATCAGTAATATTAAAATCTAAAATATAAGATAGGAAGATGTAACGAAAGTTGCATCTTTTTTTATTAAAAAATAATCTATAAAACAATATATGTGATATAATTTAGGTGGAAATTGTTATAATGGAGAAAATATATGGAAAATTTATTTGAAAATGAATATTTAATGGAAAGAAAATATTATAAAGAATATGTTCTTAATGTTTTGTGTAAAAAGATTATTATAACAGGATTATTAGTTATGATTTTTGGACTTATATTTACTGTTTTTGTAGGATTAGAAGATGCAAAAATAGTACTTACTGCTGCAATAATTGCAGGAATCGCTTCAATATTAACTCCTGTAGTAACAATAAAACAATTAGAAGATACAGAAAAAAGATTAAATAATGGAAAAATTGAAAAAATAAAAGTAATATTTTCAGATAATATTGTTATGGATGAAGGAAAAGTACATTTAGAATTTGAATATAATCAAATAACAAAAATTGTAGAGACAAAGAGTTTTATAGTATTAAGATTAAGTGAGAATTCAGCAATATTAGTTTTAAAAGATGGATTTGTTAAAGGCACTCAAGAAGAATTTTCAAAGTTTATAAATGAAAAAATAAAATAATTTTATTGAGGTAAAGTATGTTTTATAAAGCAAAAAATGGAGAAATAAAAGTTGGAGATACAACTGCAAATTATATTTCATTTGGTACAGGAAAAAGAAACTTAATTATAATTCCTGGAGTTGGAGATGGATTTAAACTTGTAAAAGGACTAGCTATTCCTTTCGCGTTTATGTATAAATTATTTGCTAAAGATTTTAAAGTGTATGTATTTAGTAGAAGAAATAATATTAAAGAAGGTTTTTCTACAGAGGATATGGCAAATGATATGATAGACCATATGAAAAAACTAAATATTGATAAGGCAGATATTGTTGGTGTATCTCAAGGTGGAATGATTGCAGAATATATTGCAATTAATGCTCCTGAAAGAGTAAATAAACTAGTTTTAGCAGTTACAACAGCAAGAAAAAATGATGTACTTGAAGAGGTTATAACAGACTGGATTAAAAAAGCAGAAAATAAAGACTATAAAGGTATAATGGTCGATAATGCAGAAAAATCATATACTGGTAAGTATTTAGAAAAGAATAGAAAAGTATATGGAATGCTTGGTCTATTTGGAAAGAATGCTACATATGAGAGATTTATAATTGAAGCAAAATCATGTATTAATCATGATGCATATGATAGGCTTGATAAAATAAAATGTCCAACATTGGTTATTGGAGCTAAAGAAGATAAAGTTTTAGGAATAATAGGTTCAAAAGAATTATCAGAAAAAATAGAAAATAGTAGTCTTTTTATTTATGAAGGATACAGTCATGGAGTGTATGAACAAGCAAAAGATTTTAATAATAGAATTTATGATTATTTACTAGATAAATAATAAAAAGGAGTAAAAAGTGTCAGCAACAAGAAGGAGATATATGATACGTTTAATTGCACGTATTATAATTTTTATTACAGGGTTATTTATGTGCAAAGATGTACAAAATTTTGAAATTTTAGAAGGAAATAATTTTTTTAAAGAGTTTGATATATTACATTTATTATGGGGCGTTTGGGTATGTGATATGATTTATCAAATATTACCAATAAAAAATAAAGTAGCCCTTGGATCACAAAAATTATTTGCTAATAGATTTAAACCAATTTTAGAAAAGATTAATTATGAAGCTTTAAAAAAATATGTTGTAACGACTACTAAAGCAGCATACAAAGTATTTATTATTTGGACAGTTGTTAATATAGTTTTAGGTATATTATATTATACAAATGTTATAAATAAAATTTGGCTATTTATGATATCTGTCTTTTTCTATGTATGTGATTTAATATGTGTCTTAGTGTGGTGTCCATTTAGATTACTTATGAAGAATAAATGTTGTACAACATGTAGAATCTTCAATTGGGATCATCTTATGATGTTTACACCACTTATATTTGTTGGTGGTTTTTATTCAACATCACTTGTTATAATGTCAATTTTAGCATGGCTTGTTTGGGAATTGTGTGTTATGATGTACCCAGAAAGATTTTCAGAGATGACAAATGCAGCGTTAAAATGTTCAGAATGTACAGATAAACTTTGTACTCAATATTGCCAAAAATGTAGATAAATAAAAAGGAGATGATGAAATGAAAGACAAAATAAAGAAATGTTTAATGATTGGGGTGTTAATTATTTTTTGCATTTTTATATTAATCTTTACTATGTATAAAATTGATACAGATAGAATGAAACATGGTTATGATGTTGTGTTTTCTACTTGGGGACGTGAATATGAACCGGGAGTGCATAATATTAAAAAATAGAATTAATTTTAAAAAGTAAGTTAAGTATTATTTTTATAGGAGGAATATTTATGAGAAAAGATTTAGGTAACAAAATGAATTTTTTACCACTTCCAGTTTTAATGATTGGAACTTATGACGAAGAGGGAAAAGCAAATGTTATGAATGCTGCTTGGGGAGGAATATATGATCATGGAAAGATTTATATTTCACTTTCTAATCATAAGACAACTGATAATTTAAAAATTAAAAATGCATTTACAGTTGGATTTGCTACAAAAGATACAGAAGTAATATCAGATTACTTTGGTGTTGTATCAGGAAGAGATCAAGATAAAATTGAAAAATCTGGAGTACATGTTATAAAATCAAATTTTGTTGATGCTCCAATTATTGAAGAATATCCATTAACACTTGAATGTACAGTTGAATCGTTCGAAGATGGTGATTTAATTGGTAAAATTGTAAATTGTTCTGTTGATGAAAGATATATTGATGAAAACGGAAAAATTGATGTAGATAAAATGGAAATAATTACTTATGATATGACAAGTAATACTTATAGAGTACTTGGACCAGTTGTTGGTAAAGCATTTAAAGATGGATTTGATTTAAAATAGATTTTTATATTGGAGGTAATTTAATATGAATAAGAAAATAATTTTAATAGTTTCACTAGTAGTACTTGTATTAGTATTAATAGGAGCTAGTATATTTTCAATATTAAAATTTAAAACTTATAATCCAATTTCATCATGTTTTGGAATGATTCAAATATTATTTACTGAAAAGGAATACGTTGTTATTCAAAATAATCCCAATAAAGTAGTATTATTAAAGCCTGAATATACTTCTAAATACTTATCAGATGAAGGTTGGAAAGAAATAGAAGAAAGAAGAATGGGCTCTATTGGTGTATATGAAAATGATGATGAAATAGCTAACATATATACTAGAATTAATGGTTATTATTCTGTACTTGTTTGGGAAAATGTTGAGAAAAAATAAAATTTATGTATTATGAAAACTTGAAAAATGTGATAAAATATTATTAGAAATAATAATAAATAATTAGCGTGTAGTCTGAAAGAGATGTAAGTCCTGCTTTTAGATTGCACGCTTTTTGTTTTATAGAAGTAGATGAATTAAAAAAAGTAGAAGATAGTATCAATAGCACTTGGT
>JAFTYN010000002.1 GCA_017461465.1 Bacilli bacterium | reverse complement strand
TGGAAAAACAATTTTTGACGGTAATAATTTAGAATTATTAAGAAAAAATTATTTATTAAAAAAGATAGATTTATTAAATTTGCAAAAATTATTTGTTTTATCAAGTACTTTAGATGGAAAATTAATGATTAATGTTCATAATCAGACTTTATTAAATAGAGAATTTGATTTTTTGGAGTATATAAGTAATATTTTAAGAAAACAAAATTTCAATCCGGAAGATATTATTCTTTCTATTAATATTAATGTTATTGATGGAGATATAAAAAAATTAATAGAGCAAATAGATATACTTAGATCTTTTGGTTTCAAAATTTGCTTAGATAGTTTTAACTTTAATGGTGGTAGTTATGTACCAATGATATGGAATATGGTTGGTATAGATTATATAAAATTTGATGATGGTTACTGGAAAATAGCTATGAATGATAAAAAGGTAGATAATGCTTTAAAACACACAACAGAGTCTTATTTAGAATATGGAACTGTGCCTATATTTAGTAAAGTTGAAACAGATAATGAAAGAACTTATGTAGCGTCTTTAGATCCTAAATGTTTAGTCTATGGTCGTAATTATGCTAGAGAATATCAAATAAAAAACAACTCTTAGAGTTGTTTTTATTTTTCTTCCTCTTTTTCTTCAACAATAGCTGCTACTGGACATCCTTCCATAGCATCAATTGCATCATCTTTAACTTCTTCACTAATTTCATCAACGACTACTTTAGCAACTCCATCAACATCAAATACTTCAGGACATATTGCTTGACAAGCACCGCATCCAATACATATATCTTCATCTACTCTTAACTTCATTTTTAATTCCTCCTGTAAACATTATAAATAAAAAGTGTCAAAAAATCAATAAGCCATAACAAAAATAGCCTTTTTATGTTATGATAAATATGTGGTGATAGGGTATGGCTAGTCGAGTAGAAAAATATTATGAAGAAGTAAGCACATCAAAAAAAAGAGTAGTAAAAAACAGGGAATTATATAAAGCAATATATGCGGAAGATGAGACATATTCTAATATAGAAGGTGTACTAGAAACTCCAGTAACAAATGAAATAGATATAGTAAAAGTTCAAGCTATGGTGTTAAAACAACAAGAAGAAGAAAAGAAAAGAATGCAATTAGTGAAAAAAGATTTAGAGCTTCCAGAAGTTGAGAATCTTGAAGATACATTAACTAAAAATTATGATATAAGAGATGTACTTGCACAAGCTAAAGAAGAAAGTACTATAGATAATAAGCCTCGTAAACTTAAAGATTTTGATTTTGATGGACTTAAGGAAAGATTAAATAATAAAAAGGTATATACAGAAGAAGAACAAGAAAGAGATATAAGACAGTTGCAAGAATTAATTCATACTATAGCGGGAGATAATCCAGAACTTAATAAACTTGCAGATAGAGATTTATCGTTAGAAATGTTTTCAGAATTAGCAGGAGATACTAAGGATTTAGATGCTGATGAAGAGTCTATTAAAAAGATTATTGAAGAAGCTAAAAAGATAGAAGAAGAAAAAGAAAAACCTGAAGTTGTTGAAACAGATAATTCTTTTTATACTTCTACACTTAATTTAAAAGCAAAAGATTTTAGTGATAATGAGGAAGAAGAACGTATGCCAGTTCCTCTTAAAATATTTATAATATTATTAATAATTGTATTAACTATTATATTTGTTGTAGTTGGATATCAGTTAATAAAAGAAGTTATACTTTAAGTATAACTTTTTTTAGTTTTATAGTTATTAATATTAATGTAGGTATAATTAGAAAGAAAATAATATTTAATGTAGGTAAATAATTATTGATAAAATAATTATCAACCGTATTATTATTAAAAATTAGTAATGATAATATTAATATTATTATTGGTATAAAAAAGCTAATTATTCTTTTTTTGATTTCATCTTTAACTTTTAATACTTTTTTAAAAGATGTATCTATAAATTTATAGATATAGTAACTAGAAACTAAAGTATAAAAATATATATCAAATATCCACTGGATAGATAATATGTTTTCTATTCTTTGTAAGAAGCCAAATACATCAATTCTTTTAAGTAAATGAAATTCTGGATATTCTATTAAATTAGCAAAATTAATCCCGTATACTGAAATAATACTAAAGCAGACTACCATTATTGATATACTACTTAATATATAAAATATAATAGTATTTTTAAGAAATTTGCTATGATTTTCAATTTCATTATATGGAATAATAGTAAGAATATAAATAGGGAGTATATTAAGAGAAATATAGTTATATGTTCCTTTTAATACAGGGTTAATACCATATTCTAGCATAGGTAAAAAATTAGTGAGATTAGCTTGATTAAATAGTCCTGTTAAACTAATTAAAAACAATATACTAAATAAGTAAAATAATATAGTACTACTTCTAGATATAGTAGTTATACCATGATATAGTGAATAAATAATGGCTATTATAAAAACTAAACCTATTATTAAATCTGGTGTTTGATATAAAAACTGTGAACTAATAAAATTTATTAAATTTCTAAATATTAAAGAAGCATTAAAAATAATAAACAAACTTAGTATAAGATTGATTAAAGTTCCGAATGTTTTACCAAATACTTCATTTATTATTTCTATAATATTTTTTCTAGGATAACTTTTTATTAAAAAATAAAATATTATTAAAGGAATAATACCTAATATGCTTGCTATTATAGTGCTAAGTAAAGAATCTCTTTTGGCTGTAATTAGAAGATTAGCAGAAACGCCTCCTACAAATGATGCTCTAAGTAAGAAAAAAAGTAAAGTATTATAATTAGATAAGTTAATCTTTTGCATTATCAAGTTCATCCTTTAAAGTATTTTTTAATGATCCTTTACTTTTAATATTTATCTTACTTTCTACTTTAATATCTAGCTTATCAAGATTATTATTCCAATCTTTTTCTAGTTTTTTCCATAAATTAGGATCTTTTTTATAAAGAATATTACCTAATCCAAATATATCAGATTTATATTTAAATACTTCGTTAACGCTATTATTAATTAAATCATATATTTCAGCACTAGCACTATTATTAATGTTTTCTATTACATTTGGATCATTTAAATCAAGTTTACAATTAGTTTCATTTATTGAACCTGTTCCAGTTACATTTAAAGTATATTTTAGTTTATTATTTTCAATATCTAAATTTATTTTTGTTTTAGGAGTATCTATTTTTAATACTAAATACTTATCTAAATTTTTATAGCATGGTAAAAATAATTCGGTAGAAATTGCTTGATTATTAATTATGTTAATTCCTTTTGATATATCTTCATCGACATAACCAATTAATTTATCATATTTAAAAATTGCTAGATTATTTAGTTTTAATTCTCCTTTAACTTCAGAGTTTTTTAAGTCATCAACATTATCAGCTTCATTCTTATTTCCATTTATAGTTATAGTAGGGAGAATATTTTCTATTCCTTCATCAAGCATATTTACTATAAAAGTACTCATCATTACATCGGTTGTTGTTCCTAAAATAGTATCAGAAGTTTTTAAATTAGTTACTATGTTTTGAGTAGGAAAATTTTCAAGAGGTGATAATGTTTTTAATATATCTACGCTTTCAACTTCTTTTGCAATTATTAGAAAAAGTTTTTTGATTGATTCAGGATTACGCATGATTGCACTTAATATATCATATAGACCTTCATATGCAAGTTTATCACTTATGACTATTGCTGATAAATGGCCTGTATATAAATCTTTGGGTACTATTTTTTCTATATCTGTTATTGCTTCAGTTATAGTTTTACCAGTTCCAGTAATGACGGTTGTAGATGAATCACCTTCTTTAGAAGAACTAGATACACTTGATGCATTAGCAATCATAACACTAACTTTAAATCTT
>JAFTYN010000102.1 GCA_017461465.1 Bacilli bacterium | reverse complement strand
GCTTCTAGTCATAAATATGGAACTTTAGTCCAAGCTTCTAAACAGGAAGGTGGAAATCAGTTAGTTACAGATAGTAACTTCATAATAACTGAATTTAATAAACCCGTTAGTGGTTCCGTTACTTTTACCGCTACTAACTCTACTATGTACTGGGTTTGGGATTGTGGTGGTATAAAAGATTATATGTGGACTACAATTAATTTATATGATATTAAGCTTATAGCTAATTAAATAAAACGTTAGAAATCTAACGTTTTTTTATATAAAAAAGAAGAGTTATAACTCTTCTTTATATGTTTTACAAACTTCATCTAATTCTTTAATCAGATTATCTGTATCTTCATCAGTTTTAAGTCTTACCCCACTTGCAAAGATATGACCACCGCCACCAAAATGAGCAGCAGCTTCATTTATAACAGGCCCTCTTGAACGAATAGAACCTCTTATTACATCATTATTCTTATCTTCAGAGAATATAGCCCAAGCATATACTTCATTAATATAATTAAAATTATTAACCATATTACCTGCAGTTGCAGCGTCTACATTATATTTTTTTAATATTTCATCTGTTATTTTCATATAACCAAAACCATTTTCAGTAACTATCATATTATCTGCTATAAAACCTTGAAATCTTGTTTCTTTAATAGGTTTTAAATATAAGTTTTCATATAATCTAGAAAAGTCTAAATTAGTATCTTTTATCATTTTTGAAACTAATTTAAATGTTTTTGGTGTTGTATATTTAAATAAGAATCTATTTGTATCTGCGACAATACCAGTAAATATTTTTTCTGCTATTTCCTCTGTTATTTTAAGTGGTGTTGCATAAATTAGTTCTAAAACTAATTGTGAAGCACTACTAGATGAATCATCAATATGTTCAATTGTGCAAAATTTTTCAACAAATGGATGATGATCTATCTTAATAGAGCATTCAAACTGACTAGGATTAACCCCGTCTACCCTTTTTTCATCTGGTGTATCAAGAACAATAAGTAGACTTTTTTCATACATATCTTCAGTAAATTTATCTAATTGTCCTAAATATTTAAAAGTTGAAGCTGGTGCACCAACTGCATAAACATTCTTTTTAGGAAACTTATCTAAGATAGCACATTTAAGTCCTAATTGACTACCTAGAGCGTCAGGGTCTGCTCCTACATGTCTTGCTATTACAATTGTATTGTATTTTTTTATCTTTTGATATATTTTTAAGTACTTACTATTCATTTAACCCAGCTACTTCCTATTTATTATTTTATAAAAGCATAAGTATCTCTTGCTATCATAACTTCTTCATCAGTAGGTATTACATAACAAGGAATTTTTGATTCTTTAGTTGTAACCATGATTTCTTCACCACGTGTATTATTGTTTTCTTCATCAACTACTACACCTAGTACACTTAAGCCATCCATGATTTCTCTTCTTGTAGCTTTAGAATTTTCACCAACACCTGCAGTAAATACGATAGCATCAGCGCCACCCATTTCTACATAGTATTTAGCTATATAATCAATTACTCTTCTAACATACATTTTTTGAGCAAGTAAACATCTTTCATTACCACTATTGATGCCATCTTCAACATCTCTAGAGTCACTACTTACTCCACTTATTCCAAGTAAACCACTTTGTTTATTTAAAGCAGTATCTACTTCTTCTGCTGTTAAATTAGCTTTTTTCATAATATATGGAATAATTGTTGCATCAATATCACCACAACGAGAACCCATAATTAAACCAGCATTAGGAGTAAGACCCATTGATGTATTAACACATTTACCATCTACTACAGCACTAACACTACCACCATTACCAATATGGCAAGTAATAAGTTTTGTATTCATTCGTCCTAGAATTTCATTCATTCTAAGTGCTACATATTTATGACTTGTACCATGAGCACCATATCTTCTCATTTTGTAATCAGTATACCAAGAATATGGAACTGCATACATATAATTTACTTCATCCATTGTTTGATGGAAAGCTGTATCAAATACTGCTGTTTGAACTGCATTAGGTACTACTGCTTGAGCAGCTTTTATACCTGTTATAGCAGCAGGATTATGAAGTGGTGCTAAAGTTGATAATTCATCAATCTTAGCTATAACTTCATCATCAATTACAACTGTTTTATTAAAGTAATCTCCACCTTGAACAACTCTGTGTCCAATACCTTTAATTTCATCTAAAGATTCAACTACTTTATAATCCATTAATTCTTTAACTAATATTTCAAAAGCAACTTTGTGATTTGGTAATTCTACTTCTTTTCTTATTTTTTCTCCATTAATTTTTATTGTATAAAATGGAGCATCTATACCAATTCTTTCAAAAACTCCTGAAATTAATACTTTTTCTTCTGGCATTTCATACATTTGAAATTTTAATGATGAACTACCTGCATTTACTGATAATACTTTCATAAAATTCTCCTATCTTCTTTCTTTCATTGTTGGGAATAAAATAACATCACGAATAGATTCACTTTCTGTAAACAACATACATAATCTATCTATTCCATAACCAATTCCACCTGCTGGTGGCATACCATATTCTAAAGCTTCTACGAAATCCATATCGATATCGTTAGCTTCATCATTTCCTAAATCTCTTTCTTTGATTTGATCTTCAAATCTTTCTAATTGATCAATTGGATCATTTAATTCAGTGTATGCATTTGCAAATTCTTTACCACCTATAAATAATTCAAATCTATCAACAAATCTAGGATCTTCTGGATTTCTCTTAGTTAATGGAGAAATTTCTACTGGATGTCCATATAAGAATGTTGGTTCTATTAATGTTTCTTCTACATATTTTTCAAAGAATAAATTAATAATATGTCCAACTGTCTTTTCGTGTTCTTCCACTTCAATATGATGTTCTTTAGCAAGCTTTAATGCTTCCTCTACATCAACAACTTTAAAATCAATACCTGTTTGCTCTTTAATAGCATCAGTCATACTAATTCTTTTCCATTTTCCACTTAAATCTATTTCATTACCACACCAATTAAATACATATCTACCATATACTTCCTCAGCAATAGCTTTGAACATATCTTCAGTTTGGTCCATCATAACTTCTAAGTTTGCAAATGCTTGGTAAGCTTCCATTAATGTAAACTCAGGATTATGTTTTGGATCCATACCTTCATTTCTAAATACTCTACCTATTTCATATACTGATTCCATACCTCCAACAAGTAAACGTTTTAGAGGTAATTCTAGAGCAATACGTAAATACATATCTAAATCTTGTGTATTATGATGAGTTACAAATGGTCTTGCTGACGCACCTGTAAGTAATGTTGTAAGAACTGGAGTTTCAACTTCAGTATATCCTCTATTATCCATGAAATTTCTAATGCATCTAATAATCTTTGGTCTATCAAATGCAGCTTTTTTAGATTCTTCATTCATTATTAAATCTACATATCTTCTTCTATATCTTTCTTCGATATCTGTTAATCCATGGAATTTTTCTGGTAAAGGTCTTAAAGCTTTAACTAAATGTGTATATTCCATACATTTAATAGTTACTTCACCAGTTTTAGTTTTCATAACTTTACCTTTAACACCAACGATATCTCCAATATCAGCTGATTTAAATAAGTTATAAGTATCTTCTCCAATATCGTTTATAGAAATATAAACTTGAATCTTACCTGTCTTATCTTGAATAGTAAAGAATGATGCTTTACCCATCTTTCTTATAAACATGATACGACCTGCTACAGTTACGATGTCATTTCTATTTTCAAATTCATCATGTTCTACTGAAGCAAACTTATCTACAATATCCTTGGCAAAAGCGTCTCTATCAAATCTTTGTCCAAATGGATCTAATCCTAATTCTTGTAGTTTTGTTAATTTTTCTCTTCTTACTAATTCTTGTTCAGTAAACTCTCTCATTTTATCACCTCTTACATTTTACTACTTTTGTTTTCGTTAGGATATCACATAAACCTCTTCGGTCATGCCTATATAATAACATAAAAAAGCTTATAATTACTAGTAAAATTTCTAAAAAAAGTAAAATAGACGCAATTACAAAATATGCTATACTTGGAATAAAATTTACTATTAAAATAGTTATTAAACTATATCCTAAAAAATATACTAAGCTTGCTCTTAGAATATAATCTAACATACTTGGTTTTTCTCTATTAGTTTTTATAAGTTTTATTTTAGATATTATCATTCCTAGAGTTTGACCTTTTGTTATATATGGTACTACTAT
>JAFTYN010000101.1 GCA_017461465.1 Bacilli bacterium | reverse complement strand
GGAACTTGACCTTCATATATAGATCCATCTTTTGTTTTTAATAAAACATTATAAAATGAATAACTTATATAATTATCTTCATAAGAATAAATTGATTCATTATTAGCAAGTCTACTTAAAACAAAATTAATTATTTCTTTGTTATCTATATAATCTTCAAATAAATCATTTTTAACTAAATCAGTTAATCTAATTTCAGTAATATCATTACTATATATTTTGTTATTATTATTATTCATATTAATATTTCTAAATAAATTGCTATCAACAAATCCTGCTATTCCTAGATATATCATCATAGAGACCCCAAAATAAACAAGTGATTTTTTAAAATAAGTAATACTTCTTCTTGTGATTAAATCATATGCAAAATAATAAATAACAATCATAGCAAATCCAATTAGTATAGTTATGTCATTGCTATTTATAAACTCATATAACAATAATCCCATAGGTAATAAAGTTAAACATTTAACTATAAAATGAATGTCAATACTTTTAAATGAAGTTTCACATACTTCCATTTTTCTATTAATAAAACTAAATAAACCTAGAATAAATAGAATAATAGACATAATAATAGTTTTTATAATAGAAATAGGATTAAATAATGCAAGATCCAGATTAGCAAAATTAAATACATATGAAATTAAATTGTAAGACATTGAATGATTAATTACTTCTTTTTTATTTAGATTAACCTCGTATATACCTAAAGATTTATTAATCTTGCATTCTTTATCTCCACTATAACAATAATAATATTGTGGTTTACATGCTTCTTCTTCACATTTTAAATTATAAGTATAATTATGAACATTATTATAATACTTAATATAGTCGGTAAAAAATGGAATAAAGCAAACAACTAAAGTTAATACAACTAAACTAGTTACTACATTACCTGAAACAGATACTGCAAAAACAGAAGTAGTAAACATAAACAAATAAGTTATAAACCAAACAATTAAATAATCAAAGCATAAATTTGGTGTTATTACAACTGCAGGTGAAATCATTGAAAAAAGGATAATTATTAATAGTGATACTAATAGTTCAAATATAATTAATAATGTTCCACCTATAAAGTTTGTTACATATATACTCTTTTTGCTTATAGGCATTGAATTAACAAAATCAACACTTTTTCTTTTGAAAATAAAATTAAATAAAGTTATAGCAAGAATAACTGGCAAAATGAAACTAAAAATTGCTACGACTGGCGATAATGTTTCTAGATCACCTACAATCATACTATAGCTATCTGTAGTGTATCCAAGCATCATTATAAAAGTAAAAATAGGCATTGCAATAAAACTAAGTAATAAGATACCTCTAGACTTTTTTAAGTTTTGGATTAAAAATTTAAAATTAAATAATTTCATCAAATTCATAACCTAAAACCTCCATTTCATATATAAATACCTCTTCAAGTGTTAGTGGAATGAAATCTAATATTATTGGTTTCTTTTTTTCTAATAGTTTTTTTGCTTTATTTTCTTTATCCCTAACAATCATAGTAGCAACGCTACCTATTTTCTTAAAGTTTAATACTTCTATATCTTTAAAATCATTCTTATCAAAATCTTTATTTAAAGATATTTGAACCTTAATCATATCAGTCTTTAAAGTATTAATATCACTTTCAAAAAGTATACCGCCTTCATAAATTAACCCTAAGTTATCACATATATCCTCTAACTCTCTTAAATTGTGACTTGTCATTACTATAGTAGCATCATATTCTTCTAAATGTTTAGCTATAATTTTTTTCATTAGACTTCTTACAACTGGGTCAATACCATCAAAAGTTTCATCAAAAAACATGTATTTAGCTTTCGTTGCAAAAGCACAAATTAAAGCACATTGTCTTTTCATTCCCTTTGAAAAAGT
>JAFTYN010000100.1 GCA_017461465.1 Bacilli bacterium | reverse complement strand
CTAGCATTATTGTATTTTTGCATCTCTTCTAAAGTAAATTCATTATCACAATAATTGCATTTCCATTTTCCTAATGTTGGATTAAAAAATATTGGTGCCGCACATGTTGGACACTTATTATCTAATACCTTCTTTGTCATACAATCACCTACTATATTAATTATAGCATATAATTATTAAATTCACTCTTCTAATAATTTACTAACTGTCAATATTTCATATTCTTTGGAATTTAAATATTTTATAATTATTTCAAACTCGTCAATAAAAGATTCACTATCTTTATAATATAATATTGCACCATTGTTAAGATTATTTTTTGTTGAAATGAAGGGATTTTTATTGATTATTATTGGCCTTAAAGTGTAATTATTTATATTTTTACAAATATTTAAAGATTCAGTGTCTTTTTCTAAACAATAGCTTTTATTACTATTCGTAGCAATTTTTATAACATTATCAACCCATATATAAGAAGAATCATCATACATACCATTATAGCCAACACTCCCAAATTCATGTCCTTCAGCAATTATTTCATAAAATTTATCCCTATTATTTTCTAGCCATACTCCATCAATAAAAAAAGAAATTTCTATATTGTATTTTTTTATTAATTTTAGAATTTTATTCAAATTTTTATTGTCGTTTATTTCATATATAATACTTAACGCTTTTTTACTAGTATTACCACTTATTATATATTTATCTTTACACTTATCTAGCGAATTTGTTACCGAAATTCTATCAAAAACAAGATATTCATCATTGTAAACTCCAATTAATTTCATCTTCTCATAGCTTTTTTCTATATTTACTTTTTTGCCATGTATTCCTGGTATAATGGTATCATTTTTTATTATTGCTTCAATTTTAGGAAAATAATTACTTTCAGCATTTTCTTTAATTTCAATCATAATATGATCATGTTCTTTTATGACATAACTTGCTTTTTCTGTATATATAAATGTAAGAACAAACAATATAATTATACTTAAAGAACGAACTAAACGAATCACATCATCACCTAGTTAAATATATGTTTCACCATCACTAACTATATATATTTTCATATAATAATACGAAAGGAGAATAAATATGTATAATGGAATGAATTTTAATAACTTTCGAAATAGACCACCTTTTCCACCAGGTAGACCAATTAGGCCAGGTAGACCTCCTAGACCAAATAATAATGGTTTTGACTTTTTAGGACCGTTTATTTTAGGTGGATTAGCAGGTGGACTTACTGCCCCATTATTCTACAATCGTCCTAATTATTACTATCCACCTTATATACCACCATATTTCCCTTTTTAACAAATTAAACTGTAAAGATAATATTTTTTATCAAAAAAGCTAAAACAATATGATAAAATTATAATGGTGATACTATGAATAAAAGAATAAAAATATTAATAGCTTTACTTATATTTATATTACTAGGAATCATTATATACATGTATGCCATGTTTTTTGGTACTAAAGGTTTTGTCGTAAAAGAGTATAAAATCGAAACTAATAAAATTGATGAAGGTTATAACGGACTAAAAATAGTACATCTATCAGATATTCATTATGGTAAGCAAAGTACTAGCAAAGAAGATTTAGAAGAAATTGTTGAAGATATTAATCTACTAAAACCAGATATTGTTGTATTAACAGGTGATTTAATTGATAATAATATTACCAATAGTCAATACGAAGAACTAGTTAATATTTTGAATAATATAAATGCTTCCATAGGTAAATTTGCTATCGATGGAAACCACGATTATGTTTATAAAAAATGGAGTGTATTAATTGAAGATTGTGGTTTTATCAATTTAAATGACACTTATGAATTAATATACAAAAATAGTTATAAACCTATATTATTAGCAGGTGTAAGTAACAATACATATACTACTAAAAATATCAAGGATAAGACAGAAACTATTTTCAATCACATTAATAGTGAAAAAAACAATAGTTCTTATAATATTCTATTAATGCACGAACCAGATTACATAGATGATATAGATTATTCTAAATTTGATCTAGTATTAGCAGGGCACTCTCATAATGGACAAGTTAGAATTCCATTTATAGGTGCTACTATACTACCTGATGGTGCCAAAAAGTATTACAAAGAATATTATAAATTAGAAGATACTAAACTATATATATCAAGTGGTATTGGTACTACAATATTACCTATAAGACTATTTAATAAACCATCATATAATTTTTATCGTATTATAAAAAAATAAAAGAGTACACTCTTTTATTTTTCATATATACCATTTATTTTATCTCTAATTTCATTAGATAAATCATCAACAATCCACTGTCCATCAACTTTAGTCAAAGTAAAATCAACTGTGTATTTTACTTTTTCTTTGGCATTTTTCAATTGTTCTAATCTATAGTCATTATATTTTGATTCGCTGTATTCGCCATTCTCTTCAAATTCTTCTGGGAATTCTTTTAAATAATTTTTTATATCAGTTAATATAGTGGTATAATTTATTACTTCAATTTCTGCAGTAACTATAGCTTCTTCTCCATCTTCCTCAGCATTCTTAATTTCATATGTCATTTTTTGATAGTTAGATTTAATAATATCTTTATAAGTCTCTCTTTGTCCTTCATCAAAAGATAAGTCTCCATTTACAACGTCATTTAAATCGTCTAACACAGAATTATCTAAAGTTTGATATCTATTTAAAAGAGCCTCTACTTTTTTAGTAGGAGTATTATCTAAATCTTTTGTAAGAGAACAACCACACATTAGAATTGCTAATATCGATAAAGCAATTATCTTTTTCATTTTCTCACCTCAATATTAATATTGCACAAAAAATTAAATAATATACTTATTTGAGAAGATTAAATATTTCTTTCCTATTCTTTTCTATTAAGCTAGTTAATTTATTTATTATTTTATTTCTACTTTTTATCTCATCATTAGTTATGGCATACAATATAAATTCAAGTTTTTCTGTATCACTTTCTTTTATCTTATTGTTTATATATTTTTTTTGCTTTAATTCATTTCTAGTCTTATTTATTCTTTTTTCTTTTAATTTTCCAAGTTTATACTCAATAAAATCTTTCTTTATACCATCAAATTCTTTTAGAACAGAATATTCTTCATCAATTAGTAAAGAACTATAAGAAACAATTTTTCCCCTTTCATTGAGTTTTACTGCAATTACTTTATTAAATGTACAAAGTAAAGCAGCATAATTCAAAGCGGTTATTCCATTTTCATTAAACTGTTCGGTTTTCTTTTTTATTTGTTTCAAAAAATGTTCACTAAAAACAACATCACAACTCATAACATCATCTAGTTCTTTTTGTTTAATACTAAATATTGGGATTTGCTTTATATGTATTATATTATCAGCTATGTTCCAGTCAAAAAATTCAAAATAATACGGATGAAAGTTTAATAATATATCATTAACATATGTCATTTTTTTCTCCTCCTGACATGTTTATGCTTAAAAATATTATTATAAAACCAATAATTACATAATAACATTCAAACTGTCTAATAATAAAATTAACATATTCTTTGAAAGTATACCCAATTGTTAAATAATTTAAAAACAGTGTCATATAAGTCAAACCTATTACTGTAAGCCCGAAACCAATCAAAAATAATAATATTCGTAATAACATTTAATCACCTAATTAAATATATAAAAAAAGATAGTTATATTATAACTATCTAATAAAATAAAAAAGCCATTAAATGGCTTCATAATCAATATGGTGGAGAATAAGGGACTCGAACCCTTGACCCCCTGCGTGCAAGGCAGGTGCTCTAGCCAACTGAGCTAATTCCCCAAATCAATTAATGCTCTTGTATTATAGCATCTATTTTTCATATTTGTCAACACTTTTTTATCATTTTTTATTTTTTTAATAATTACTTATTTTTTATTACTCTTATTATTATTTTTTTCCGCCATATACAAGTTTCTTATAATTGATTTTTTTGTGCATTTCTTCAGGATTATAATAATTATATGTATGCTCTAAAAATGCCTTTCCCTCTAAAAAATTAGAAAAAATCGAAAGCATTTCTGATAATTCTGATAGTTTATTTATATCAGTAACTTCATGATTAAGATGATGAATTATGATTCCTTCTATTTTCTTTATTAAAAATTCTGTCCTAAAATATTTATAGTTTATAGACGGACAATCCATGAAACTATAATACATTTTTATTAATTGATATATGTATTGTTTAAATTTTTGCTTAGACAATAAGTATTCTAAATAATCGTTTATTTGTTGTGCATAAATTTGAGTTATTAAAACATAAATAGGAACATCAAAGTAGTTACTTACTTCTTTATCCTTTGAATTTACTACATCTTTTGTAAAAACTAAATCCGGTATAATTAAACGATTATTAAATTTCCTTTTTACATCTACTTCATTATATGGCTTTTTGGAATTATCTAGCAAATCATTAGTTAACATAAATCTATTTTTACTATGTCTCATATTATTCTTTGCTATTCTTGATGACATATAAATATCTTCTGGCCCCATGCCAACAATTAACTCTGGTGAAATAGTAGTAAATCCGAGGATATATCCAACACCATCTACTAAACCTATATATTTTTCATTGCATAAACTTGTAGCTATATAATCTGAACCATTCTCACACTTTTCCCAAACACTTGGATCTTCATATAAAGATGTCGCTAATGAATAATTACCATATCCCTTTATTTTATGAAGTAAAAACAAAAAAGACTCTCCTGTTAAATAAACTATATCATTAGTTGTTTTAATTGAAAAACTTCCTAACTTTTTAACAATATCTTCTGATGCGACTTTTTGCTTATATAATTCTAAAGAATAAACTATATTTGATTCTTCCTTTATTGAACTTAAAAATAATATAGCATCTTCTAGAGTAAAGATTTCTCTTATTGAAAGGTATTTTTTAATTTCCTCATCCTTTTTAGTTTTAGACATCATCATTCTCTCGATATCTGATAAAATTAATAACAATTCCTGATAAGGACAATTAAAATATATTTTCGATATAATTTCTTTAACCTCGTAAGGATTTTTGCCTTTTATTCTTTCAATAATAGTATTATACCTATAATCATAATAATCTTTTATATCGCTTGTTGATAAAAAAGATAATGGTATTTCATCACTAGAGAAAAAAGCAACATTTAATTTTTTCAAATCCTCTTTTGAAGAACTATATAAAATATTTACAATGTATTTTTCGTTTAATAAAAATCTATTTATAAATTCACTAACTGTAAAAGAAGAATTTATAAACTTTGTATCTATAATTT